>NZ_JBFTNO010000208.1:0-5595 GCF_056397525.1 Arthrobacter sp. 05L45_2
GCCCGCTGGTGCGCAGCAACCTGCCCGGGACCCTGGAACGGACCGTCCGCTGGGTGCACTCGAGCGAGGTGCTGGAGATCGCCCCGCTCCTGCGCGGCGGGGAACTGCTGCTCTCCGGCGGGGAGTCGCTGCTGGCGCTGCCTGCCGAGGAGCAGGAGGCCTACGTCCGGAGCCTCGCGGCCCGGCACATTGCGGCCCTCGCCCTGCAGACCGCGGGACAGCTGGCACCCCTGCCGGAGGCACTGGTGGCGGCCGCCAACACCCACGGGCTGCCGCTGATCGAACTGCGCGCCGTGGCACCCTTCGTGGACATCGCCGAGGCGGTCAACCGCATGGTGGTCAACGAGCAGGCGGCCGCCCACCTGGTGGTTGATGACCTCTCCAGGCGGATCGCGCGGCTGATCACGGACAAGGGCCCCCACCTTCCGACCATCCTTGAGCTGGTGGCGGCGGCGTTGAAGGCCGACGTCGAACTGGCCGCGCCGGACGGATCGCTGCTGGGCCGCGCGGGGGAACCCGTCGCCGAAGGCGGCTCAGCCGCCGAAGCCGGCATCGTCGTCGGCGGCCAGCACGCGGCCCAGCTGACGCTCCGCTCCCCCGGCGATCCGATGCTGCTGGAGCTTGCCGCCGAACGGCTGTCCGGAATCCTGGCCGTCGCGCTTTCGCAGGCCTTCCGTCCGACGCCCGCGCAGGTGGCCGAAGCGCGCCTGCTGGAGGCGGTGATCGAGGGCGGTGATGCCGATTCCCTCCAGCGGCTCTGGCTGCAGGCCGGGCTCCAGCCCGGCCATGCGGCAATGGTGGCGGTATTCCGGACCGCCGGACGCGACACCAAATTCCCCGCCGTCGAACGCGCCCTGCAAGTCCGCGGGGTGCAGGTGAAGTCCCACCTGTGGGACGGCGAGCGCGCGGTGCTGCTGGCACTGCCGCACCAGGGCGCCCGGGCCGCCCGGGAAGTGCTCCTCCGCGCCGCCCGGGAAGCCCTGGCGGATTCCGACACCTGCGCAGCCTTCGGCCCCAACGTCGCGGACGGGGCCCGGGCGCACGACTCCTATATCGAGGCGCGGGAAGTCATGCGGCTGGGCACGCCCGGGGCCGGCGATGCCCTGGATGCCATGGACTTCCTGGGCCGCCGGATTCTTTCCGCCGTGCCGCACCCTGCTTTTCTGGACTCCTACGTCGAATCCGCACTCGGTGAGGTGCTTGAGTGGGACCGGAAACACGGGACGGCCCTGCTGGCCACCCTCCTGTGCTGGCTCGATTCGGGGTGCAACACAACGGCCTCGGCCGTGGCGCTGAACGTTGAGCGGCAGACCATGCACAAGCGGCTCAGCAAGATCCAGGCGCTGCTGGGCGGGGACCCGCGGACCTCCGGCAGGCTCTTCAGTATCCACATTGCCGCGGCGGCGGCAGCCGCGACTCCGCCCGGCCGGAGCTAGCTCGCCGCGGCAGGCTGCGCGGCAGCCCATTCGGCACGGAGGATCGAAAAGACTTCCTTGTCGTAACGGTTTCCGTCGTAGACCCAGCTGCTGCGAAGAATCCCGTCCGAATGCATACGCAGCCGCTGCGCGACGGCGACGCTGCGGTCGTTGTCGGTGCGGCACCGCCATTCGACGCGGGACATCCCCCGCTCGGCGAAGGCCCACTCGATGAGCAGTTCCACCGAGCGCGTGATGAGGCCGCGGCCCACCGCGTCGGGTTCGAGCCAGCAGCCGATCTCGCAGATGCCCCAGACGGGATCGAACGTCACAAACATCACGCCCCCAAGGATCCTGCCGTCGTCCCACAGCCCGTAGATGCGCGCTCCGTCGTTGGCGGCTGCCGTTGCGTAGCGTTGCAGGGTGGCGCGGGCGCCCTCGACGGTGTCGGTGACGAATGCAGGCCCCACCCACGGGCGGATATGTTCCCGCGCCCTGCCCATGTGCTCGGCAAACTCGGCGGCATGCCAGGTCTCAAGGGGCTTCAGGACGACGCCGTCCCGCACGGCTGTTTCAAACATGGCTGCTCCGAGGGTCTGGCCGGGGACTGGCTGCCCCGGGGGGTGGTGATCATGGGTGGGCGGGTCCGGTGGCCGCCCCCAAGCTGCGGGGGACGGACCAGGTACGCACCTGCCTCCCTGATCCTAAAGGACGCTGCGGATGGTCTTCTCGAATCTTGAGACGTGTTCGTAGGCCAGCTTTTCGGCCAGCTCCGCGTCGCCGTCGGCCACGGCCTCGAGYAGCTTCACGTGTTCGGTGATGTGGCCCTTCACCGACGGGACCTTGTCCAGGACCAGGCACCAGATCCGGGTGGCCAGGTTGTCGAAGCGGATCAGGGTGTCTTCCAGGTGCGGGTTGCCGGCGGCGCGGTAGATCAGCCGGTGGACCGTGAGGTCGTACCGCATCAGGTCCCGCTTGTCATCGGGCCGGGCATCGATGGCCGAAATTGCCTCCGCCACCTGGCGCAGCTGCTCCCGCATCTCCGCACTGGCGTTCGCCGCAGCACGGCGGGCCGCCAGGGGTTCGAGCAGCTCCCGCACGTCGGAGACGTCCGCGAGTTCGGTGATGTCCACAACGGTGGCGAACGTCCCCCGGCGCGGATACGAGACCACCAGGTGGTCACCTTCCAGCCGCTTTAGCGCCTCCCGCACGGGAGTGCGGCCGACGCCGAGTTCAACGGAAAGCTGGCCCTCGTTGATCGCCTCGCCGGGACGGATCTCCAGCATGATCAGCTTGTCCCGCAGGTGCTGGTACGCCCGGTCAGCGAGTGACAGCTCGGGGCTTCCCGCGGGCTCATTCTCGAGCACCATGCTCATCTGGGTTCCTTCTCCTAAGGCCGGGAGGCCATATTACGGCCGGCCCGAACACCACTGTTGACGTCCTGTGATCTGCAACATACTATTCCACTACAGCTAATATATCAGTCCTAGATCAGTTGATGATCAGCCAATGGGCGACTGCGTAAGGAGATTTCATGTTGGAAGCACTCACCGGTTCACTCGCTGAAGCGGACGCGGACATTGCATCCGCCATTGCCCGCGAGCTGGAGCGCCAGCAGTCCACGCTGGAAATGATCGCCTCGGAAAACTTCGCACCAACGGCRGTGATGGAGGCCCAGGGGTCGGTCCTGACCAACAAGTACGCGGAGGGCTACCCGGGCAAGCGCTATTACGGCGGCTGCGAACACGTCGACGTGATCGAACAGCTCGCCATTGACCGGGTCAAGGCCCTGTTCGGCGCCGAGGCGGCGAATGTCCAGCCGCACTCCGGGGCGCAGGCGAACGCCGCCGCCATGTTCGCGCTGCTGGATCCAGGCGACACCATCATGGGGCTGGACCTCGCCCATGGCGGGCACCTGACCCACGGGATGAAGATCAACTACTCGGGCAAGCTCTACAACGTTGTTCCGTACCACGTGCGCGAATCCGACATGACTGTGGACATGGCCGAAGTGGAGGCGCTGGCGCTCGAACACCGGCCCCGGCTGATCGTGGCCGGCTGGTCCGCCTACACCCGGCAGCTCGACTTCGCCGAGTTCCGCCGCATCGCCGACGCGGTGGGCGCCTACCTGATGGTGGACATGGCCCACTTCGCCGGGCTGGTGGCCGCGGGCCTGCACCCGAACCCGGTTCCGTACGCCGACGTCGTGACCACCACCACGCACAAAACCCTCGGCGGTCCCCGCGGCGGCGTCATCCTCAGCCGCGAGGCCCTCGCCCGCAAGATCAACTCCGCCGTCTTCCCCGGCCAGCAGGGCGGCCCCCTGGAGCACGTGATCGCTGCGAAGGCCGTGTCCTTCAAGATCGCCGCCAGCGACCACTTCAAGGACCGCCAGCAGCGCACCCTCGAAGGCGCCAGGATCCTCGCCGAGCGGCTGCTCGCCCAGGACGTCGCGGACTACGGGATCTCCGTCGTCGGTGGCGGAACCGACGTCCACCTGGTCCTGGTGGACCTGCGCCGCTCGGAACTGGACGGCCAGCAGGGCGAGGACCGCCTGCACCGGATCGGCATCACCGTCAACCGCAACGCGGTCCCGTTCGACCCCCGGCCGCCGATGGTGTCCTCCGGGCTCCGGATCGGCACCCCGGCACTGGCAACCCGCGGATTCGGCCGGGCCGAATTCACCGAGGTCGCGGACATCATCGCCGAGGCGCTCAAGGGCGAACTCACCGAGGAGTCCGCCGTCCTGCTCCGCGACCGGGTCACGGTCCTGGCCGACAAATTCCCCCTGTACCCCAACCTTTCCGGCGATTCCGGAACCACCACGAACGGAGTTGCCCAGTGAGCACCCCCCACCTTCCGGAGCACCCGGACTTCCTCTGGCGCAACCCGGAGCCCAAGTCCTCCTACGACGCCGTGATTGTCGGCGGCGGCGGCCACGGCCTCGCTACCGCCTACTTCCTGGCAAAGAACCAC
Organism: Arthrobacter sp. 05L45_2; assembly: GCF_056397525.1. NCBI lineage: Bacteria > Bacillati > Actinomycetota > Actinomycetes > Micrococcales > Micrococcaceae > Arthrobacter > Arthrobacter sp. 05L45_2. Next base: position 4,392 of record NZ_JBFTNO010000208.1, read on the forward strand.
GGCATGACCAACATCGCGGTCCTGGAAAAAGGCTGGCTGGCCGGCGGCAACATGGCCCGGAACACCACCATCATCCGCTCCAACTACCTGTGGGACGAGAGCGCGGCCATCTACGAGCACGCGCTCAAGCTCTGGGAAATCCTGCCCGAGGAACTGGAGTACGACTTCCTGTTCAGCCAGCGCGGGGTGATGAACCTGGCGCACACCCTCGGCGACGTCCGCGAGAGCATGCGCCGGGTGGGGGCGAACAAGCTCAACGGCGTCGACGCCGAATGGCTGGACCCGCAGCAGGTCAAAGAACTCTGCCCCATCCTGAACATCAGCGACAACATCCGCTACCCGGTTATGGGCGCCACCTACCAGCCCCGGGCCGGCATCGCCAAGCACGACCACGTCGCCTGGGCGTTCGCGCGCAAATGCGACGAACTGGGCGTGGACATCATCCAGAACTGCGAGGTCACCGGCTTCGTCAAGGACGGCAACCGGGTGGTGGGCGTCAAGACCAACCGCGGCACCATCCAGACCGAAAAGGTGGGCCTCGCCGCGGCCGGGCACAGCTCCGTCCTGGCGGAAATGGCCGGCTTCCGGCTGCCCATCCAGTCCCACCCGCTGCAGGCCCTCGTCTCGGAGCTGCACGAGCCGGTCCACCCCACGGTGGTGATGTCCAACCACGTGCACGTCTACGTCTCCCAGGCCCACAAGGGCGAACTGGTCATGGGCGCCGGTGTCGACTCCTACAACGGCTATGGCCAGCGCGGGTCCTTCCACGTGATCGAGCACCAGATGGCCGCCGCCGTCGAACTCTTCCCCATCTTTGCCCGCGCCCACGTGCTCCGGACCTGGGGCGGGATCGTGGACACCACCCTCGATGCGTCCCCGATCGTCGGCACCACCCCGGTGGAGAACATGTTCGTCAACTGCGGCTGGGGAACCGGCGGGTTCAAGGCCACCCCGGCGGCCGGGCTCACCTTCGCCCACACCATCGCCACCGGGACACCGCACCAGCTGAACAAGCCGTTCGCGCTGGAGCGCTTCGAAACCGGGGCACTGATCGACGAACACGGCGCCGCCGCCGTGGCCCACTAGCCGCCGCCCACCAGAAAGAAGAAGACGCCATGCTGCTTATTTCCTGCCCCAACTGCGGCTCCCGCGACGAGACCGAGTTCCACTACGGCGGCCAGGCCCACGTGCCCTACCCCGAGAA
>NZ_JBFTNO010000209.1:0-5561 GCF_056397525.1 Arthrobacter sp. 05L45_2
GCTTGGGGGGCTGATCCGAGGTGATGACAACCTGCTTGTTGTTGTTGTGCAGGGCGTTGAAGGTGTGGAAGAACTCCTCCAGGGTCCGGTCCTTGCCGGCAAGGAACTGGATGTCGTCGATGAGCAGGACATCCACGTTGCGGTAGGTCGTTTTGAAGCTGGTGCCCTCGTCATCACGGATCGAGTTGATGAAGTCGTTGGTGAATTCCTCGGAGTTCACGTAGCGGACGCGGATGCCGCTGTAGAGCCGGCGGGCGTAGTGGCCGATCGCGTGCAGCAGGTGGGTTTTGCCCAGTCCCGAGTCGCCGTAGATGAACAGCGGGTTGTAGGCCTTGGCAGGCGCTTCGGCGACGGCGACGGCGGCCGCGTGTGCGAAACGGTTGGAGGACCCGATCACGAAGGTGTCGAAGACGTACTTCGGGTTTAGCCGGCCGAACTCGTGGGACGTGCTCGGCAGCATCGGCTGCGGCTTCAGTTCCACCAGGGGGTCGGCAGCAAGGGCAAGTTCGGCGGCAGGCTCGGGTTCAACATGCAGAGGCACCAGGTCCGTGTCCACGTCGATGGCGCAGCGGATCTCGTCGGAGAAGACGTCACGCAGGGCGTCGTCGAGGGCTTCCTTGACCTGGGTCTGGAGTACCTCGCGTGTGAGTTCGTTGGGAACGGCCACCAGCAGGGTGGAACCGATGAGGCCCTGGGCCTGGGCCAGGATCACGAAGCCGCGCTGCCGGGGCGAGACGCGGTGGTCGTTCTCCAGGAGGCTGACCACCCTGCGCCAGGAACTTCCGACGGTGTTTGCGTGGTTGGCTTCGTCTACCGTCATCAATCAGTTCCTCAAACCTTGCTTGCCTGCGTTACGTGCACCTACATGCCCCGGGCCAGGCGGCTGGCCCCGGCTTAATCCACAGGGTTGTGCACAGTCCGTGGATAATCGGCTACTCGGACACTCTAGGGGATCAAAAGACTAGAAGATAGCTGGGCTCAGGCCTGTGGATAATTACACGGGTGTGGTTCCAAAACCGGGGGCGTGACGTAGTTCATCCACAGCCCGGCCATGCGGTTAACCACAGCTGGGGACAGGCCTGCCGGTGGCCGCCGGTTTGACTCCGGGGGCGTTTTTCCCCTAACGTTGTGAAGTCCTTTGTGTCCGCTTTTCGCCTCTTAGAAGCGCTCCCCGACGCCTTGCGTCTTGCGAGCCGGGGGTAGCGGCACATACAAAACTTAGCGTCGGCCAGTTCTTCCCCTTTTTTGATCGGGTGGGCGCACCTTTGATCCACTGGAGTAACTAACGTGAGCAAGCGGACTTTTCAGCCGAATAACCGCCGTCGAGCCAAGAAGCACGGCTTCCGCCTTCGTATGCGTACCCGTGCCGGCCGCGCCATCCTGGCAGCCCGCCGTGGCAAGGGCCGCACCGAGCTGTCGGCATAAATACCTGACTCATCGGTCACCATCCCTATGCGAGTTGAACGGTGCTAGCCACCCGGAACCGTCTGAGGACCCCTACCGATTTTTCAACAACTGTACGTTCCGGCGTCCGCAATGGACGCCGGAACTTAGTGTTATATACGGCAGCTCTCGCTGCCAATGAGCCAAGCCGCATCGGTTTCATCGTTTCCAAGAGTGTTGGGAACGCTGTTGTCAGGAACCTCGTTAAGAGGAGACTGAGAGAAGCTGGCGCTTTGTCGCTGCAGAACTATCCCAGCGGGTTCGCTATCGTGGTCCGGGCACTGCCCGCCTCGGCAGCTGCCGGCTGGGACGCTCTGTTGGCTGACTATRACGCCGCTTTGGARACRACCATGAAACGCTTGGGCAGCCGCYTTYCACMGGCCGCTTCTACAGTTTCTTACGAGAGAACACAGGAAGGGACCCCGCGTGCGTAACTCAACTGCCGCCGTCGTCCCTGTTCCTCGATCCCGCATCCAAACCGCGGCCCTCTGGCTGGTCAGGTCCCTGTGGAATCTACCGCGGAACATCCTGATCCTCCTGCTGATGGCCTACCGCAAGGTGGTCTCTCCGCTGTACGGACAGGTTTGCCGCTTCTTCCCCAGCTGCTCGGCCTATGCGCTTGAAGCAGTCACGGTGCACGGCGCCGTCAAGGGAAGCTGGCTTGCCGCGAAGCGCCTGGCACGATGCCACCCATGGAATTCCGGCGGAGTGGACCATGTCCCCGCCGGGCACCGGGAGTGGCCCGACGGCCACACCCCCAGAATTGTTGTGCTGAACAACCCGGACCAATACTTGGTTGTTCAGTCTGATGGAGAAGGCCGCTCGGCGGCCTGACGAGTAGGGATATCGTATGGACTTCTTTGGCACGATCATGGCCCCGTTCAAGTGGCTTGTTTCAATCATCATGATTGGATTCCACGACGGACTGAGCACCATCGGCATGCCGGCGGCGAACGGCTGGACCTGGACCCTGTCCATCATCGGGCTCGTCCTTGTGATCCGGGCCGCGTTGATCCCCGTCTTCGTCAAGCAGATCAAGGCCCAGCGTGGCATGCAGTTGCTGCAGCCGGACCTGAAGAAGCTGCAGGAGAAGTACAAGGGCAAAACGGACCAGCTGTCCCGCCAGGCCATGGCCCAGGAACAGATGGCCATGTACAAGAAGCATGGCACCAACCCCTTCTCGGCCTGCCTGCCGATGCTCATCCAGATGCCGTTCTTCTTCGCGCTGTTCCAGGTTCTTTCCGGGATTTCGGCGGCCAAGGACCAGGGTGCCGGCATTGGTGCCATGAGCCATGAGCAAGTGGTGGAATTCGATGCTTCCAGCATCTTCGGCGCCCCGTTGTCTGCGGCCCTGCTCCACGGTGGATCCGGCAACGTCGCCGTTGTGGTGCTCTCGGTCGTGATGATCCTGGCCATGAYGGCCTCGCAGTTCATCACCCAGAAGCAGATCATGGCCAAGAACATGTCCGAAGAAGCCATGGCCAGCCCCTTTATGCGCCAGCAGAAGATGATGCTCTACATCCTGCCGCTCGTCTTCGGCATCGGCGGCATCAACTTCCCCATCGGTGTCCTGATCTACTGGACCACCACGAACCTGTGGACCATGGGCCAGCAGTTCTTCGTCATTCGCCGGATGCCGACGCCGGGATCCCCTGCCGCTAAGGCCCTGGCCGAACGCCGGGCCGCGAAGGGTCTGCCGTCCCTGCCCCTGATGGGTGCCAAGAAGGCCGACGCCGARGCCGAGGCGGCTGCYGCSGCKGCCGCCGTCGCCGCCAAGAGCCAGCGCGTACAGCCCCAGCGCAAGAACAGGAAGAGGAAGTAATGTCTGCCGAGAGCACTGAACACGCTATTTCCGCCGAAACCCCTGCGCAGGATGACCTTCACGAGGTCGGTGCCGGGGAGGCCGGAACCTCCGACAACCCTGCCGCGTCAGCGAAGGGAAGCTCGGCCAGCCGCCTCGAGGAAGAGGGCGACGTCGCCGCGGATTACCTCGAAGAGCTGCTGGACATCGCTGATATCGACGGCGACATCGACATCGAGGTACGCAACGGCCGTACCTACATCTCCATCGTGGCGGAAGACGACGCCGCAGGCCTCGAGAACCTGGTTGGCCGCGACGGTGAGGTGCTTGAAGCCCTCCAGGAGCTGACCCGCCTGGCCGTCCTGTCCGCTACGGAAAACCGCTCCCGCCTGGTGCTGGACATCAACGGCTACCGTGCCGATCGTGCCGGTGATCTGCAGAAGATCGCAGAGGATGCCATCGCATCGGTCAAGGAGTCGGGCAAGGCTGTAGCACTGGCACCCATGAGTGCTTACGAGCGCAAGATTGTGCACGATGCTGTCGCCGATCTCGGGTTTGTCAGTGAATCCGAAGGCGAAGGTGCCGGCCGGCACATCGTTGTTTCCGCAGACTGATTCGCGGGACAGGTTAATGGTGGAAATTACCGCAGCCGAACTGAAGGCTGCCGAAGCAATTTTTGGTGACCGGCTGGACCTGGCCAAGCGCTATGTGGAGCATCTGGCGACGTCAGGCACCGAGCGTGGCCTGATCGGGCCCCGCGAGGTACCCCGCCTGTGGAGCCGGCACGTCCTCAACTGCGCCGTCATCGAACGTGAGATCGCGCATGGCAGCCACGTTGCCGACGTCGGCAGCGGCGCCGGGCTTCCCGGACTCTGCCTGGCAATTGCCCGCCCGGACCTGGAGCTGACACTGATCGAACCGCTCGAGCGGCGGGTCATCTGGCTCCAGGAAGTGGTGGATGACCTCGGCCTGGACAACGTCACCGTGATGCGAACCCGGGCTGAACTGGCCGTGGGCCAGGTGAGCGCCGACATCGTGACCGCACGGGCCGTTTCAGCCCTCTCAAACCTCGCCGGATTGACCATTCCCCTGCTTGGCGGGAAGGGTGAGGTAGTGGCCATCAAGGGCCGTAGCGCCGGCGAAGAAATCGAGAAAGCCGCTAAAACCATCCGGAAACTTGGCGGCGTGGAGACCTCCGTGGTGGTTGTCGGCGACGACCTTCTCGAAGAACCCACAACGGTGGTCAGAATCGTTGTAAACAAGCCTCGAAAGATTGCGTAGCACCAGCCCGGTGCCCTCGGACTCGAAGGGGAAGAGGTTAGGCTAGTAACCGGCAGCAACAGCCGAATGAGAGCGAGAGTGTCAAGTGAGCAGTAGCGAAGCCTCCACACAGCGGATTCCCCCGTTTGTGTCACTGGGGTCAGCACGGGTCCTTTCCGCGCCCGCAGTCGCTCACAATATCTCCGCCAAGCAACCCGCATCGGTTGCTGAAGTAGCCACTTCCACCGGAGTTTCACGTGAAACTTCAACGTCCTCCGGCCGCAACGTACTGGACTCCATCGACGATTCCAGCCCCATCGCCCGCGAACTCGCGCACGAAAACAAGCGTCGCGAGCGGCTCCTGGGACGCGAACTGCCCAAGCCCGAGAAGACCCGCATCTTTACCGTCTCCAACCAGAAGGGCGGCGTCGGCAAGACCACCACTACGGTGAACATTGCCGCAGCCCTGGCCGCGGCGGGCCTCAACGTACTGGTCATCGACATCGACCCACAGGGAAACGCCTCCACCGCGCTTGGCATCGAACACCACGCCGACGTTGACAGCATCTACGACGTCCTCATCAACGACGTTCCCCTGCAGGACGTCGTGGCCCCATGCCCGGACATTGCGAAGCTGATCTGCGCTCCGGCGACAATCCACCTGGCCGGGGCCGAAATTGAGCTGGTCAGCCTGGTTGCCCGCGAACAGCGCCTGCGCCGTGCCATTGACGTCTACGCCAAGGAGCGCGCCAAGAACGGCGAGGAGCGGCTGGACTACATCTTTATCGACTGCCCGCCCAGCCTGGGACTGCTAACGGTGAACGCATTCTGTGCAGCCGGCGAGGTACTCATCCCCATCCAGTGCGAGTACTACGCCCTGGAGGGCCTGAGCCAGCTCCTCAAGAACATCGAAATGATCCAGARGCATCTCAACGCGGATCTGGTGGTATCCACCATCCTGCTGACGATGTACGACGGACGCACCAATCTCGCAGCCCAGGTGGCAGCTGAGGTCCGCGAACACTTCCCTGACCAGGTCCTTGGTGCAGTGGTCCCC
>NZ_JBFTNO010000210.1:0-5459 GCF_056397525.1 Arthrobacter sp. 05L45_2
CGACGGCGGCGCGGTGGCGGCAGCCGGGGAGGGCGCAGGTGCCGGGCTCGAGGCCGTTGCGGCGGCCGCTCCCGTCGGCGCCGGAGCTGGCGTCGCCGCGGGCGCTGCCGCAGGGTCCGCAACAGCGGGGGCTACCAGGCCGGGTCCCGCCATCAGGGAGACGGCCAACAATGCGCCTCCGACCCGGCTGCAGAGAAGACTCAGGGGTGGAAGTTGGGTCCGTTTCATTTGCCGCTCCGGAACAACACGCTCGTGGCAGTGTCATAGTGATCCCACGCCCAGTTGCCGTGGAGGAGGCTGCTGTCCGGGATGTGAGAATGTCTGACTTGTCGCGCCCACCCTAACACCGACGCAAAGGGCGATCCAGAGTGTCTGGTGTTACTAGTGGGGCAATTGTTATGAACCTGGGCCGAGGTTTTCCACATAGGAGCGGCCGCACCCTTGTTCGCCGGCGCGGGCCGCCCTAGCTTTAACCCAGTTGCACTGCCTCCGGCAGAGGGGCAGCGGTCATGTTGGGGGCACCGTGGAAGCTGTGCGCATCGTCGAGGACGAAGTCCGTGAGTTGATCCGTCGCCGCGGCCTGGATCCGTTGCGGCAAAGCGGTGAAGTCCGCCGCCTCGTGGAAGAGGCGATCAGCGACTACGACGAACGGGCCCTCCTGGCGCCGCTCCCGCCCATCGGGCCCCTGGACCAGGCCCGGCGGTTTGTCTTCGACGCCGTGGCCGGCTTCGGGGCGCTGCAGCCTTTACTGGATGACCCGGCGATCGAAGAGATCTGGCTCAACGCCCCGGACGAGATCTTCGTCGCGCGCAATGGTGAATCCGAACTGACCTCCATTGCCCTCACGGACCAGCAGGTCCGCAACCTCGTGGAACGAATGTTGAAGAGCTCCGGCCGGCGGCTGGACATTTCCTCGCCTTTTGTCGACGCTGCTCTTCCCGACGGTTCACGGCTGCACGTGGTTATCCCGGATGTGACCCGACAGCACTGGGCCATCAACATCCGCAAGTTCGTCGTCAAGGCAACCCGGCTTGAACACCTCGTGGAACTGGGCACGCTGACGCCGCAGTCGGCCCGATTCCTCGGGGCGGCCGTGGCAAGCGGGCTCAACATCCTGGTCTCCGGAGCCACCCAGGCCGGCAAGACCACCATGCTGAACTGCCTGGCAGCCAGCATCGGCACCCGCGAGCGCGTGGTCACCGTGGAGGAGATCTTCGAACTGCAGTTCCCGCTGCGTGACGTTGTCGGGCTCCAATGCCGGCAGCCGAACCTCGAGGGCGAGGGCGAGATCCCGATGCGCCGGCTCGTCAAAGAGGCCCTGCGGATGAGGCCGGACCGGCTGGTGGTCGGTGAAGTCCGCGAAGCCGAGAGCCTGGACATGCTGATCGCACTAAATTCCGGAATGCCAGGGATGTGCACCATCCACGCAAACTCCTCCCACGACGCCGTAACCAAGATCTGCACCCTGCCGCTGCTGGCCGGGGACAACATTTCCAGCGCATTTGTTGTCCCGACCGTGGCGTCCTGCATCGACCTCGTGGTGCACTGCAGCCGCCACCCGGGCGGCAGGCGGCAGGTGACGGAGATCCTTTCGTTGGGGCGCAGGGTGGAGAACGGCATTATCGAGTCGTCCATGGTCTTCGACATGCGCGGCGGGACGCTCGAGGCACAAGCGAACTCGATGCCCGCGGCGGAGAAGTTCGCCCGGTCCGGGTTCGACGTCGCCGCCTTGCTGGAGCCCCGCTGATGGCGCCGCTGCTCGGGGTCCTTGGGGGTGCAGGCCTGCTGCTGGTCTGGTGGTCCGCCTGGGAGCAGCCGCGCCCCCGGAAGCCCCGGACGCGGGTCAGCCGGCTGGAGGACCTGCTCCGTTCCGCCGGCATTGAAAAGGTCAGCCGGTTCGGCCTGCTGGCGACCTGCCTGGGCGTCGGCTGCTTCGTGACGCTGGTGTTTTTCGCCGCCACCCGGTCATGGGCCATCTCCGGCTGCTTTGGCCTCTTCGGCGGCTGGTTGCCGTTTGGTTTTGTGAAATGGCGAGCCCGCAAGCGCGCGGCCGTGCTCCGTGAGCTGTGGCCCGACGTCGTCGATCACCTGCGTTCGGCGATCCGGGCCGGGCTTTCGCTGCCTGAGGCGCTGATCCAGCTCGGAGACAAGGGCCCGGCAGAGCTGCGTCCCCTCTTCCGCGACTTCGGCGCGGACTACCGCTCCGGCGGCCAGTTCGATCCCGCCCTGAGCAGGCTGAAGGAACGGCTCGCCGATCCGGTTGCCGACAGGATCGTTGAGGCCCTCCGCCTGACCCGGGAGGTGGGCGGCTCGGACCTCGGCCGGTTGCTGGGCACACTCGCGGACTTCCTGCGCGAAAACGCCCGCACCCGCAGCGAACTCGAGGCCAGGCAATCCTGGACTGTCAATGCTGCCAGGCTCGCCGTCGCCGCCCCCTGGATTGTGCTGGTGCTGATGGCGAGCCGGCCGGAAGCCATCGCGGCGTACAACTCGCCGGTAGGTGCTGCCGTCCTGGTGGGCGGCCTGCTGGTCTCGCTGATCTCTTATGCCGTGATGCTGCGCATCGGGTCCCTGCCGCAGGATGAGCGGGTGCTCCGGTGAACGCGCTAACGGCTGGCTCGGTCGCGTGCGGCCTGGTGCTCGGCTGCGGCTTGTGGCTGTTCCTCCTGCGGCTCCCGTTCCTCCGGCCGGTCAACTTTACCGAGCGCATCCGGCCGCAACTGAAAGCGCACAACCTTGAGTCCCGGCTCCTGTACACGGCTCCGGGCAATGTCACGCCGTTCGGCCCGCTGGAGCGGATCCTGCGTCCTGCGATACACGACGCGGTGCGGAAGCTGGGCCGGCTTAATCCCGGATCATCGGCACTCAAGCGCCGGCTCGCCCGGGCGGGGAGCAGCAAAACGTCCGTGGATTTCCGCGCCGAGCAGGTGCTGTGGGGCGTCGGCGCATTTCTTGCCGCCGCGGCTATCGCGTTACTGGGCGGCGCGCTGGGCCGGCTGAACCCGTTGCTTGCGGTGTTGATTGTCCTTGGCGCGGGCCTGGCGGGGTTCCTCTTGCGCGACTATCTCCTTGGGACGCAGGTCAAGAAACGCGAAGCCAGGATGATGGCGGAGTTCCCGGGTGTGGCCGAGTTGATGGCGCTCGCCGTGAGCGCGGGGGAGAGCGCCACCGGCGCCCTGGATCGGGTATGCCGCAGGACGCATGGCGAACTGTCCAGGGAATTCACCCGCGTACTGGCCGACACCCGGGCCGGGAAACCCCTGGCCGACGCCCTGCAGGAGTTCTCGTCGAGAACCGAGCTGGGCCCGCTGGTCCGCTTCGTCGACGGGTTAATCGTGGCGGTGGAACGCGGGACACCCCTCGCCGACGTCCTTCGTGCACAGGCCCAGGACGTCCGGGACACCGCGAAGCGCGACCTTATGGAGTCGGCCGGACGCAAGGAGATCGGCATGATGGTGCCCCTCGTTTTTGGCGTCCTGCCGCTAACCGTGGTCTTTGCCGTGTTTCCGGGTCTGGCCGCCATCACCCTGGGGCTCTGAACGGGCGGCCGCAGTCACCGTATTAGACGAGTAAATGCAGTAAGCGCAGCACTCAAACAAAGGGAAGCATTCAAATAAAGGGGAAACAGTGAAGAACATCGGTTTAAGCACACGGACAGTGACGTGGTTGGTTGGCCTGGCGTTATGGCTGGCCGGTGCCACCCCGGGCCAATCACGCGGACAGCGCCACGAACACGAGCGTGGCGACGTGCCGGGCTGGGTGATGATTACCCTTATGTCGGCCGTCCTGGTCGCCGCGCTGCTGGCGATCGCCGGGCCCGCGCTCGAAGGGCTCTTCAACCAGGCGATGCAAAAAGTCGGGCAGTAGGCAATGGCTGCAGCCGGAGGCCAGCACCTTACCGGCGCGGAACGCGGCTCCGCCGTGGTGGACTTCGTCCTGGTCGGGGGACTGCTGACGTTCTTTTTCCTGGCCATCATCCAGCTCGCCCTCGTCCTGCACGTCCGGAACACACTGATCGACGCCGCTGCGTCCGGCGCCCGCTACGGCACCCTGGCGGACCGGGGCGCCGCCGACGCGGCAGGCCGCACCTCGCAGTTGATCGGCGTGGCGCTCACCCCGGACTTCGCCAGGGACGTCACCACCACCGAGACGAACTTCGCGGGCATCCGCACCCTCGAAGTCACGGTCCGCGCCCCGCTGCCCGTCATTGGGCTGATCGGGCCCCGGGACATGCTGGAGGTGAAAGGCCATGCCGCCATCCAGCCCTGACGACGACGCCGAGCGGGGCAGCGCCGTCGTCGAGTTCACCTTCCTGTCCCTGCTGCYGATGGTGCCGGTGGTGTACTTCATCATCACCGTCGGCCAGCTACAGGGCGGGTCCTTCGCCGTCGTCGGCGCCGCTGACCAGGCGGCCAAGGTCTACGTTGCCCAGCCCGACGCGGCCGGCGGCCGGGCCGCCGCCGCGGAAGCCGTCCGGCTGGCGCTCGCCGACTACGGGCAGCCGGAGCAGAACGCGAGCCTCGAAACCAGCTGCGTGCCCGCCGACTGCACGGCCCCCGGATCCGCCGTCACCGTCACCGTCCGGCTCACGGTGCCGCTRCCGTTCGTTCCCTTCGGTGACGCACTGCGGCTCGACGCCGGGCACCTCAGCGCCTCCGCCACCCAGATAGTCGGAAGATTCCGGTGACCCGCGCGGCACCGGACCGGGGTGGAGGTGAGGACGGGCAGCTGATGGTGCTGATCATCGGCTACGTGCTGGTGGCCATGCTGGTCACCGCGGTGGTGGCGGCCGCTTCCAGCGTGTACCTGGAACACAAGAAACTGCTCTCCCTCGCGGATGGCGCCTCGGTCGCGGCGGCGGACAGCTTCACGCTCGGCCAGCTGCAAAGCACCTCCGGTAACCCCACCGCGGTCCTCAACGGCGGCAGGGTGCGCAGCACGGCGGCTGACTACCTGAACCGCAACGGCGCATTCGCCCGTTTCAGCGGACTGGCCGTCTCGCCGGTGACGGGAAGCCCTGACGGGTCCACCGCCGTCGTGGTCCTGAGCGCGGCCGTCCATCCTCCGATCGTGAACTTCCTGGTCCCGGACGGCATCCGGATCGAGGCGACGTCGACGGCGCGGTCCCGGCTGACGCGGTGAGGGGTCAACGGGGAGCCGGGGCGGGGGATAGCGTAGGCTTGAAAAACCATGGCTAACATTGATTTTCCCGCAGAAATCCGCGCGCTGCGCGCCACGTACGCTTCGATCGAGAACGTTTCGAATGTCGAGGCGCTGAAGGAAGACATCGCCGAACTGAGCGAACGCGCCGGCGAGCCGAACCTGTGGGACGACCCCGCGGCCGCGCAGGTCATCACCTCCAAGCTCTCGCACAAACAGTCGGAGCTGGAGCGCCTGAACAAGCTGGCCGCCCGGATTGACGACCTCGAGGTCCTCGTGGAGCTGGGGCAGGACGAGGA
>NZ_JBFTNO010000211.1:0-5459 GCF_056397525.1 Arthrobacter sp. 05L45_2
GTCCGTGCACGGCAGCCGCGTGGGCGCCCACCTGGACGAGGATTTCGTCCTCGGTGCTGCAGACCCAGCGGGATTCACAACCCGGTACGACGTCACCACATGCAAAAGACTTCACTTCAGCTCCTCAGGCTCAACTGTTAACGCGCCAACCCTACTCCGCAGTAACGTCAAAGCCGGCCAACCTCGCGGGCCCATATGTTGGGGTGTCGCGGGGAGGGCCGACGGCGGGGCCGGTTCAGGTGGCGAGGGGCAGCGCTTCCTCGCAGAGGGCAGGTTGGGCAAGCCACTCCAGGGCTTCATCACTGGAGGTGAAATAGCGTTGCGGGCAGTCGTTGCCGCGGCGCATCCAGGCGGCGACCACCCGGTCCACGTTGGATTCGCCTACCAGGGCCACGGAAGAGACAAACCGGCTCTCCAGGTAATGGTTGCGGGCACCGGCCGTGAGTTTGACGTCGCTGATGTCGATCATCAGGGGCAGCATTCGGCCCGCGCTGATTTTCATGATCGCGAGGACCGATTCGGCGGCGTCGGCTGTTTCGAGCACTGTCCCGCCGGCCCAGACCAGCTGCAGGATTCCGCTTTCGTCCAGGGTGAGCGTGCCCTTGCCGGATGCCAGAACTATGTCCATGTGTTTCCCTTCCTGCGCCAGAGTAGCGCCTCCGTAGCGAAATAGTGACGTTGACCACTTTTTCCGACACGAAAATGACGTTTCGGCCCTAACCAGGCCTGCGTTGCGCCTCCCGTCCGCCGAGCGGATCGCGTAGGGTGCGGCCATGGACATCATCCTCGTTCCCGGTTTTTGGTTGGACGCATCGTCATGGTCGGAGGTCACGCCGCCGCTGGAGGCTGCAGGGCATCGGGTCCACCCGTTGACCTTGCCCGGACTGGAGGCGGCCGGCGCACCGCGCGGGGGTATCGGCCTGCAAACGCACATCGACGCCGTCGTCACCRCAGCGGACAGCATCGCGGGTCCGGTGGTGCTGGTGGGCCATTCCGGCGGTGGCGCGATCATCCACGGCGCCGTGGACGCGCGGCCGGACCGCGTAGCCCGCGCCATCTACGTGGACAGTGGACCGCTGGGGGACGGCGGAGTGGTGAACGATGAACTGCCGGCCGACGGCGACGACGTTCCGCTGCCGCCGTGGGAGCTCTTCGACGACGAGGACCTGGTGGACCTGGACGAGGAACTGCGCGCCGCCTTCCGCGCCCGGGCCATCCCGGAGCCCAAGGGTGTGGCCTATGACAAGCAACGGCTCCACGATGAGCGCCGCTACAACGTCCCCGCCACCATCATCGCCTGCGAGTTCCCCTCATCCATGCTGCGCGAGTGGATTGYAGCGGGCCATCCGTTCGTGGCCGAACTCTCCCGCATCCGCGACGTCGACTACGTGGACCTGCCCACYGGGCACTGGCCGCAGTTCACCAAGCCCGCGGAACTGGGGGCGGCCATCCTTGCCGCGGTGGAGCGGACTCCGGCCGCCCCGTAGCCGCGGGGGTTGGTCGGCCCCGTGCCCTTCGAGGCGGGCGCCGGGCAGCTGCCTGCCGCCGTCGGACCCCTGGGCCGCCGTCAGGCAAAGAAAAAGCCTCCGGAACCGTGTGGTTCCGGAGGCTTTTCCAAGGGTGGCAGATGAGGGATTCGAACCCCCGTAGGCGTTGCCAGCTGATTTACAGTCAGCCCCCTTTGGCCGCTCGGGTAATCTGCCGAACTTCAAAAGAAGATCACTCGCGGCTTCCGTCATTGGAGCGTCTGTTTCCAGTCCGTTCCGCTTCCAGCAACCGCGGGCAAGACAACTTTACAGAACTTCCGCCGAAGAATCGAATCGGCGCCGCGGGGCCCGTCCCGGCCCGGAATATCAGGCTTCGCCGAGGATGCGGCCGGCCAGTTTGGCCTCGAACTTGGCCGCCTGCTCGGGCGTGATCTGGTTCAGCTGCACGGCCCGGGCCAGGTCGGCCTGCACGCCGTCCATACGGGAAGATGCAGCCGCGGCCGGGCTCAGGATGATGGAGGCCGCCACCGCCGCAGCGGCCACGGTCGTCACCGCCGTCGTCAGGGAACCCGCGGCGGCGGCGGTGGTGCTGGTGACGTACTGGATGGCCTTGCGGTGCATGTGCGTTGCCTTTCGAGCGGCTTCTACGACTCGTACAACTCTGCCGAACGAAGCTTCGTTCCCACTTTGGTTCAGCTATGAGCCGACTGTGAAGAAACGGCCGCCCGTCCGCACACCCGCTTCCGCGCCATCCGTACTAGGCTGGAATGCAGAAAACACCGCCCTTCGGCAGGGTGCCCCACCAACCATCAGGAGGACAGTCATGGCAGGCGAATCCACATTCGACGTCGTCAGCAAGGTCGACAAGCAGGAGGTCGCCAACGCGCTGAACCAGGCGCAGAAGGAACTCGCGCAGCGTTACGACTTCAAGGGCGTCGGCGCCGAGGTCGACTTCAGCGGCGAGAAGATCCTGATGAAGGCCAACTCCGAGGAGCGGGTGCTGGCCGTGCTTGACGTGCTGCAGTCCAAGCTCATCCGCCGCGGCATCTCGCTGAAGTCCCTCGACACCGGCGAGCCCTTCCCCTCCGGCAAGGAGTTCCGCCTCGAGGCCACCATCAAGGAAGGCATCGCGCAGGACCTGGCGAAGAAGATCAACAAGCTGATCCGCGACGAGGGCCCGAAGTCGGTCAAGTCCCAGATCCAGGGCGACGAGCTGCGGGTGACGTCCAAGTCCCGCGACGACCTCCAGGAGACCATGGCGCTCCTGAAGAACTTTGACGAGGCCGACCTGCAGTTCGTGAACTTCCGCAGCTAGGGTCCGTACCTCTCGACGCGCAAAAAGACTGGCGCTACCGGTATTCCGGTAGCGCCAGCCTTTTTCTGCGTCGCGGGACAGAAGGCGTGTCGGCGGCCTAGGCATTGGTCGGGCCGACTAATTCATTACACGTCGGGGAAATGACGAACTTGAAAAGCCGATTCCTGCCTCGCGCCAGATTGCGTGCGGACGGGAAGTGCATCGATCTTCACCAGGGCCCGGTGAATGGCCACGAGCAGCATGAAGAACCCCATCAGGCCCACCAATACACCGAAAATCGACAGAGCAACAAAGACCGCAAACAAAGCTTTATCGTGCCGAGCAGCAAATAACGTCGAGAGGAATATCCCGATGTAACTCAGCACCGGCCCTCCTAGGAACATCGTAATCCCGGCCACGAATATCCCAGCTGAATGTTTGAGCTTCACTTTTCCCCCAATTAGCACTACTGACTCCGCAAGAGTACAGCTCGTACCATTACCGCTAGCGGAAGCAGCGCCACTCATCAACGACCCGCGAGGCCAGGGCGAYGAGCTGCGGGTGACGTCCAAGTCCCGCGACGACCTCCAGGAGACCATGGCGCTCCTGAAGAACTTTGACGAGGCCGACCTGCAGTTCGTGAACTTCCGCAGCTAGGGTCCGTACCCCTCGACGCGCAAAAAGGCTGGCGCTACCGGTATTCCGGTAGCGCCAGCCTTTTTCTGCGTCGCGGGACAGAAGGCGCGTCGGCGGCCACGGGGCGCGTCCGCAGGTGCCGGCGGGCCGAGATCAACCTGAGGCCTACCCCAGCGGACGCCCGGCCATCCCCTCGAGCCGGCTGATCCGCTCCCCCATGGGCGGGTGGGTGGAGAACATCCGGGCCAGGCCGCCGCCGCGGAACGGGTTGGCGATCATCAGGTGCGAGGCGTTCACCAGGCGCTGGTCCTGCGGCAGCGGCGCGAGCTGCACGCCCTGCTCGATCTTGCGAAGGGCGGAGGCGAGCGCCAGCGGATCGCCGGTCAGCGCGGAACCGTCCTCGTCGGCGTCGTACTCCCGGGTCCGGGAGATGGCCATCTGGATCAGCGACGCGGCAAACGGCGCAAGGAGGGCCATGGCCAGCAGTGCGATCGGGTTGGCGTTCCGGCGGTCGCCGCCGCCGAAGAACAGCAGCATCTGGCCAACCGAGGTGATCACGCCGGCGACGGCGGCGGCCACCGAGGAGGTGAGGATGTCCCGGTTGTAGACGTGCATCAGCTCGTGGCCGAGGACGCCGCGGAGCTCGCGGGCGTCCAGCAGCTGCAGGATGCCCTGGGTGCAGCACACCGCGGCATTCTGCGGATTCCGGCCCGTAGCGAAGGCGTTCGGCGCCATGGTCGGGGAGATGAAGATCCGGGGCATGGGCTGGTTGGCGCGGGCCGAAAGTTCCCGGACCATCTGGTGTAGCTGGGGCTCCTCGGCCGCGGTCACCGGATAGGCCTGCATGGACCGGATGGCGATCTTGCCACTGTTCCAGTACCCGTAGGCCGTGGTGCCCACGCCGATCAGCGCCATGATCCAGATGGGCGCCGAACTCCGCATCCCCGTCCCGATCAACGCCCCGAGGCCCAGCAGCACCGCCCAGAGCACGCCGAACAGGGCCGCCGTCTTCAGTCCGTTGTGATGGTTGTGCACTGATCCTCCCAAGCAATGCTGCGGTCGGGTGTCCGCGCGGAGCACCCACCTAGGAAACGAACCGCTACGGAACCGGGTTCCGCGCGTCGTACTTCAGGAAGCCGGACTGCCAGCGGGCCACAAGCCAGGCCACCACGGCACACAGCACGCCGCCGGCCAGCAGCACCCAGCCCTCACTGAGGAGCTTAGTCGCACCGCCGGCCAGCATGTCGCCGATCCGGGGACCGCCCGCAACCACCACCACAAAGACGCCCTGCAGCCGGCCGCGGAGGTGGTCCGGCGTGGCCGACTGCAGGATGGTGGTGCGGAAAACGGCGCTGACGGAGTCGGCGATGCCGGCCAGCGCGCAGCACACCGCGGCGGGGACCAGCCACAGGGTCACGCCGCCGGCACCGGAGCGGCCCGCCAGTACGACGACGAGTCCCAGCCCTGCGATCGAGGCGCCCCAGCCCATCACGGACCAGACCACGGCCGCGCCCTGCGCACGGACTCCCCCGAGGGGCCCGGAGAAGAGCCCGGCAAGGAAGGCGCCGACGGCGGTCGAGGCGAGCAGCACACCGACCGTTGCCTCGCCGCCGCCGATCATCAGGGCGCCGATGGCAGGCAGCAGGGCCCGGGGCTGGGCGAGGATCATCGCCACCAGGTCGATCACAAACGTCATCCGCAGGTTGGGGCGGGTGCCCAGGAAGCGGAAGCCCTCCACCACGGAGCGCAGGCCGGCCCGGTGCGACTCCTGTCCCGGCGGCATCGGCGGCAGCTTCAGGAGGGCYCAGACCACGAAGGCGAAGCTGGCCACGTCGATGGTGTAGGTCCAGGCGAACCCGACGGTGGCAACCAGCACGCCGGCCAGCAGCGGGCCGGCGGTCATGGTCAGGCCGAAGATCATCATGCTCAGGGCGTTGGCTGCGGGCAGGAGTTCCTTGCGGACCAGGACCGGGATAATGGCGCTGCGGGCCGGCTGGTTGATGGCCTGCGCACCGCTCTGCACCGCGACCATGGCGTACAGC
>NZ_JBFTNO010000212.1:0-5450 GCF_056397525.1 Arthrobacter sp. 05L45_2
CCCATGGTCTTGTGGATGGCGAGGCCGATGACCGCCGTCGCCAGCCCGGAGAGGGCGACCGTGATCAGCACGGCAACGGTCTGAGCCACCAGCTGGTGCAGCCCGCCGCCGTAGAAGAGGCCGCCGCCGTGCCCGTCCACCGGCAGGGCGATGAGGCCCAGTGCCAGGGTTCCGACCAGGCCGCCGCCGAGGTGGACGCCGACGACGTCGAGCGAGTCATCGAAGCCGAATTTGAACTTGAGGTCCACGAAGACGCAGCACGCGGCGCCTGCCACCAAGCCCAGGCCGACGGCGGCCAGCGGGCTGATGTTGGCGCAGGACGGGGTGATCGCGACCAGGCCGGCCACGACGCCGGAGGCCGCGCCGAGGGACGTGGGGTGTCCGTGGCGGCTCTTCTCGACCACGAGCCAGGACAGCATGGCCGCGGCCGGGGCGGCGAGGGTGTTGATCCAGATCAGGCCCGCCTGCTCCACGGTGGTCGCGGCGCCGGCGTTGAAGCCGAACCAGCCGAACCAGAGCACTCCGGCACCGAGCATGACGAACGGGATGTTGTGCGGGCGGTGGGCTGGATCCTTGCCGAAGCCGTGGCGGTTGCCCAGGATGAAGACCAGCACGAGGGCCGCGGTGCCGGAGCTGATCTCCACGACGGTGCCGCCGGCGAAGTCGATGACCTGACCGAAGACCGAGCTGACGGCGCCGCCGGCGCTCATGAGGCCGCCACCCCAGACCATGTAGGCCAGCGGGCAGTAGACCACGGTGATCCAGAGCGGGACGAAGAGTGCCCACGCGGTGAACTTGGCGCGGTCGGCGATGGCGCCGCTGATCAGGGCGACGGTGATAATGGCGAAAGTTGCGCTGAAGGCGGCTTTGAGGAGCTCGGGGGAGCCCATGAGCCGGCTCAGTCCCGCGGTGGCGAAYGGGTCCCCGAAGATGCCGAGGACGCCCTTGCCTGTGGTCATCGAGTAGCCCCAGAGGACCCAGACCACACCGACGATGCCGGCCGAGACGAAGCTCATCATGATCATGTTCAGTGAGGCCTTGGCCCGCGTCATGCCGCCGTAAAAGAGGCCGAGTGCCGGGGTCATCAGCAGCACGAGGGCCGTGGAGACCATGATCCAGATGTTTCCCGCGGTGAGTTCCACCTGCGTGTCCCTTCTCAACAAATTCGCTGTACCGGGACGCCTCGCCGCCGGCCCCCAACCGGGTTTAATCTTCGCCGGGCAGTGTTTCAGGCAGTCGGGACCTGCGTTGCGGGGACGTTACAGGAATCGCTGTTTCGTGAAGGACGCGTGACGGGTGTGTTTCCGGGATGTTAACGGGGCCTCTCCACCCGTCCCCGCCCACCCGCCGTTTCGACGGTTCCGTGCCCACTCGACGGGTCCGGGCGTCGATCCGGCTGGGAACCGTCGAGACGGGGCAGCGGGGCGGGGGTGTGGAATGAATCGAGATACTTGAATGTTCAATAAAGTATGGACTTTGGCATCTTTACCTTCGGCGAACTATCCCGCAACCTCAGCACCGGCAAGGCGCTGTCCCCGCACCAGCGATTGAAGGAGCTCATTGAGCTGGCCAAACTCGCTGACCAGGCAGGACTCGGATTCCTGGGCCTCGGCGAGCACCACCGCCACGACTTCGCTCTTTCCGCACCCGAAATCGTGCTCGCCGCCATTGCCCGGGAGACCACAAACCTGCGGCTCAGCACGGCCGTCACGGTCCTTTCCACCCAGGACCCGGTCCGCCTCTTCGAACAATTCGCCACCCTGGACCTGATCTCCGACGGGCGCGCCGAAATCATCGCGGGCCGCGGCGCCTTCGTGGAGTCCTACCCGCTCTTCGGCCACCGGCTGGAGGACTACGACGCCCTCTTTGACGAGAAGCTGCGGATGCTGCTGGACCTGCGGGACAACGCCGTCGGGCACTGGCAGGGAACCCTCACGCAGAGCCTGGCGGGACTGGACATCGCCCCGCGTCCGCTGCAGGACAGGCTCCCCGTCTGGGTCGGGGTGGGCGGGACACCGGCCAGCTTCGCGCGGGCCGGCCGGCTGGGCCTGCCGCTGTTTGTAGCGCTGCTCTCCGGGCCAGCCAGGTTCCGGCGCCTCGTGGAGCTGTACCGCCAGAGCGCCGCCGACGCCGGACACGACCCCGCCGGGATGCAGGTGGGCGCGGGCGGGCATTTCTACGCGGCGCCCACCTCCCAGCAGGCCCGCGACACCTTTTACCCGTACTACCGGGCGTACTTCGAGCAGAACATGCCCCGCCCCGTGGACCACTTCCCGCGCTCCACCTTCGATGAGTGGACCGAGCCCGGCGGCGGGCTGCTGGTGGGAAGTCCGCAGCAGATTGTGGAGAAGCTGCTCGAAATCCACTCGACCCTGGGCAACAGCCGGTACATGGCCCAGATCGGGCTCGGCGGCCTGCCGTTCGCCGAGACGGCGCGCTCCATTGAACTGCTGGCCACGGAAATCATGCCCGCCGTGAACCGCGAGATCGGCGCTGCCGCAGTGACGGCAGCGACTCAGCCAACCCCATCGGCGGCCCGGCCCGTCTAAGCCGCGGGCTTGGCCAGGCTCCAGGCCGTCACGGCCACGTAGCCGCCGTTCACTACGTCGAGGTCCGCGGGCAGGCTGGTCCGCGCTGCGCCCGGGAAAGGCGCCACCAGGACTGTGCCCACCCTGGTGTCGCCGGCGCCGGCCATGGCGTTCCAGCCCAGGAACGCCTGCGCGGCAGCGCCCGCGGGCAGGGTGACGGACCGGGCGCCCGGGTCCGTGGTCATAAACGAACCGCCGTGGACCGGCAGGATGTCCATGGCCCAGCCGGCGGTGTCGTCGAAGGCAACATCCGGGTAGGCGTTGAGGACGCACGGGGCCCGGCCGGTGTTGACCAGCCGGACCGGCATGCCCCGGTGTCCGGTGGCGGCGTCGGGCTCACCGAGCGAGATCTTCACCTGCGCGCTGCGGCACCAGCCTGGCTCGGGAGCCTGGAACGAGGGGCCCACTGTCGGTGAACCGTAGACCACGGGCGGTGTGGTGGACGTTGGCGCGGGGACCGGGATGAGCTGCGCGGCCGCTGCCCGGTTCGCCGCCCCGGACAGGGGAGCGGCGGCCACCAGCAGGACGGCGGCGACGGCGGTGGCCGTGAGGACGGTTCCGCCCGCCGGGCGGCGCCGGCTGTGGTTCCCGTCGACGACGACGCCGGCCGCGCCACCGACGCCGGCCGCGCCACTGTCGCCGCCGGCCCGTCCGTCGTGGGTCCGGGCCGCCAGGAACCGCCACACCCGGGCCGGGACCCAGCCCCAGACGATGCCCCAGTAGCCGCCGGCGAGCACCGCGGGCCCAACGCCGTCGAACAGTGAGGCGGCGCGCATCGGCGGCCACTGCGCCAGGATGCTCCCCGCGGACCACAACGCGCTGGTGAGGAAAGATGCGAGCACCACGCTGAACCACACGCTCATCAGCCCGGCCCGGGCACCGGCCCCGACCGCCGTCGGCTGCGGGACGGCAACACGCAGCAGGACTGTCAACAGGCCCATCAAGGTCAGCGCCGACAGGGCCGGGACCACCACTGGCCACGGCATCACCGAATGCCAGCTGGCCGCGGCCACGGTTTCCGGAACCACCAGCCGGGCGAAGGAAGCCGGGACCCTGCCGAACCAGCTCAATGCCGCGAACAAGCCGCCGCTGAGCAGCCAACCGAAGGCCGCCGCCGTTACCGTTATTGCCGCCCTTGTGCTGCCCGCCGTAGCCCCCGTGYGTATCCCCATGCCCGCCAGCCTAGTTGAGCCGGTGTGCGCCGGAACGGCGGGCAGTCCGGAATCCCGGACGAAAATGTGGTTTTATCCCGTGATCCAGGTCACCGTGCATGCTCAGATGTACTGACCACCCCAGCCTGAGTTTTAGTGAGGACAACCATGCAAGCTGCGACACGAACGGGAACCGCCGGGCAGCGCGTCGAGCGCCGCTCCATCGACTTCGTTCCGGAGAATGAACGGCACGGATCTCCCGGGCAGCAGTTCACGCTGTGGTTCGGCGCCAACATGCAAATCACCGCCATTGTGGACGGCGCCCTGGCCGTGCTGTTCGGCGCCGACGCGCTCTGGGCGATCCTGGGCCTCCTCGTGGGCAACGTGCTCGGCGGAGCGGTGATGGCCCTGCACGCGGCACAGGGTCCGAAGCTTGGCCTGCCGCAGATGATCTCCAGCCGTGCCCAGTTTGGTGTGTTCGGGGCCGTCATTCCGTTGGTGCTCGTCATCATCATGTACCTCGGGTTCGCTGCGACCGGCACCGTCCTCGCGGGCCAGGCCGTCGACCAGATCACGCACACGGGAACCCCCGCCGTCGGCATGCTGATCTTCGGCGCCCTCACGGTCCTTGTCGCGACCCTGGGCTACAAATACATCCACCTCCTGGGCCGGATCTCCACGGTCATCGGCGTCCTCGGCTTCACCTACCTCGGAATCCGGCTGCTGGCCAGCCAGGACGTCGGAGCCCTGCTGGCCTCCGGGTCCTTCGAGTTCCCGACTTTCCTGCTCGCCATCTCGCTGGGCGCCGGGTGGCAGCTGACCTACGGACCCTACGTTGCGGACTACTCGCGCTACTTGCCCTCCAACACCCCGGCGCGCAAGACCTTCCTCGCCGCGTTCCTCGGCACCGTCCTGGGCTCCCAGTGGTCCATGACCCTCGGCGCCCTGTTCGCGTCGCTGGCGTTGCCCAAGGGCCAGCGTTTCCTTGACGGGCAGGTCGCCTTCCTGGGGAACCTCAGCGGCGGCGGGCTGATCGCCGTCGTCATCTACCTGGTCATTGTCACCGGGAAGCTGACCGTGAACACGCTCAACGCCTACGGCGGCTACATGACCATGCTGACCTCGGTCTCGGCGTTCACCCGCAAAACCGCCGCCCCGTCGCGGACCCGCTTCGCCTACGTCATCGGCTTCATTGGCCTCACGGTGCTGATCGCCATGCTGGCGTCCCCGGACTTCATCGCCAACTTCAAGAACTTCGTCCTGCTGCTGCTGATGGTCTTCATCCCGTGGAGCTCCATCAACCTTGTGGACTACTACCTCTTCTCCAAGGAAAAGGTGGACATCCCGGCGCTCTACGATCCGAACGGCCGCTACGGGCGGTGGAACCGGACGGCGCTGCTGGCCTACGGCATCGGGATTGTCGTCCAGATCCCGTTCCTGGCACAGACCCTCTACACCGGCCCCATGACCGAGGTCCTGGGCGGGGCCGACATCTCGTGGCTGGTGGGCCTCGTGGTCACCGCGCTGGTGTTTTACCCCCTTGCCAAGCGCAACTCCAACGCCCCGGCGGAGATGATCTACCCGAACGACGGCGGCCAGCCCACCACAGCAGCCGAGGCGGACCGGCTCGCCGGCACCCCGGTGGCCTGACGCGCCGTCGGACTTTCCCGACATCGAACCCCATCCGCAGCGCCGTTTCGACGGTTCCGTG
>NZ_JBFTNO010000213.1:0-5450 GCF_056397525.1 Arthrobacter sp. 05L45_2
GCCGCGGACAACCTCGGCTCGCACAGCCCCCTGGCCGCAGCCGCCGTGTTCGCCTCCTACATGGCGCCCGGTTTCCTCGGCGGTTTCATCGCCGGCCGCTTCACCCCGGCGGCCGCCCAGCGGACCGGGATGACGCTGGTCGCCGTCGCCGGCGTCGGCCTGACGGTGGCCAGCACCGCCGGAATCCTCGGACTGTTCATCGGGGCAGGCGTCGCCGGCGGCATCGGGATGGGCATCGCCACCTCGGGCAGCATCAACACCCTCCTGCCCGAGGCGCTCCCCCGGGAACGCGCGGGCCTACTCGCCGTGATCTACTCCATTTCGTACACCGGATCGGCAGTCCCCAGCCTCATCGCCGGGCAGGCCAGCCGGGTGATCAGCCTCCCGGTCATCACCGCCGGCTACGCCGTCCTCGCCCTGGTGGTTTGGATCGGAACGCTTGTTGCTGCCCGAAGCCCCCGGGCAATCCCATCCCACAGCAGCTAGGCGGCCGGTCCCTGCACCTGCAGGGAGATTGCCGCCCTTGGACTAGCGTGGGAAAAAGTTCGCCGCCGCCTGTCGTTTTGACGGTGTCCCGGGCGTCGTACTGGTGTAGCGACCGCCAAGAAGGAGAGAAATGAAACACCTGCTCTTGATCCCGAACAATGCCGACACCTGGAACGCGCTCCCGGAGGCCCGGATCAACGCGATTATGCAGGCCCACACCTCGCTGCAGCAGGAACTCAGGGCCTCGGGCGAATTCGTGACGGCCCATGAGCTGAGCGAGGAGGCGAAGTTTGTCTCCTCGGACGGCGGCCGGCCCACAGTCACCGACGGGCCCTTTGTGGAGACCAAGGAATTCCTGGCCGGGTACTACATCGTGGACTGCGTGGACATGGACCGGGCGGGGGAAATCGCGGCCAAGCTCGGGGAGGCAGAACTGTGGCCGATCGAAATCCGCCGGATCGACGCATAACCACGGCGCCGCCGGCTGACCACACTTTCGCCTGCTGTCAGGTGGCTTCGAGGACGAAGAAGATGAAGGACAGGAATGCCGACTTCTCACCGCTCAGGATGCGCGGCGGAAGGAGCTCTTTGGGCGTGTCCGGAACCGGCTCTGGTTCGCTGACGGCGGCCACGCGGTAGCCGGCCGCCGTGAACGCGCTGAACATCGCGTGCAGCGGGCGGTGCCAGAAGGTCAGGACCGCCGGTTCGCCGTCGAACTCGTAGTCCTCGGAGTACTGCCGGATGGCGAAATAGTCTTCGGCCGGTTGGGTGACGACGGTGACCGTGGGGTGGTTGACCGACAGGATCAGGCGGCCGCCGGGCTTCAGCACACGCCGGAGGTCTTCGAGGGGCGCCGACCAGTCCTCGAGGTAATGCAGCACCAGGGAACAGACGACGTCGTCGAAAGAGTTATCGGGGAACGGAAGCGGCCCGCCGAGGTCGGCCACGTGGAGGTCCGCGGCCGCCCCCAACCGCTGCCGCGCAAGCTCGAGCATCGCCGGGCTGGCGTCGAAGCCGGTGACGGCCGCGCCCCTGGCACTGAGGGCAGCCGAGAGGGGCCCGGAGCCGCACCCGGCGTCCAGGATCCGGCGGCCGTCGACGTCGCCGGCGAGGGCCAGCATCGCCGGCCGCTCGTAGTAGGCGTTCAGGAGGCTGGAGTCATTCTCGGCCGCGTAGCGCTCGGCGAAGTTGTCGTAGTGGTTGGCCTTCACGGAAACCCGCTCTCAGGAGAACACTGCTGGTCGTTACGGTCAGCCCGATCGTAACAACACGGCCGGCGGCGGCTGACCCAGGGTGAACGACGTGGCCGCCTTGAAGCACGGGGGCATGCCCGGGCAGCCGGGCCTAAAATAYGCACGGCACGGATTGGCGGGGCATCAGACCCGCTGAGGAGTCGTACCCTTAGCCTCAGGCGGGACTCTTCACCGGGGCCAGCCGTTGCGTGCCAAATTCCTGGCGCGGCCAGCTTCCCCGCTGGGTTTCACTGTGAAGAGATCGGACCATTTGCTGTGGCATGGACTCCGGACCGGAGGTCATTCATTTTGACCGCCGCCGCCCTGGCACTGACCGGCTGCGCCCCTGATCGCCAAGGAACCGGGACGGCCGGACCGGACGTACCCCGCCGGGCGGGACCGCCGCGGGTTGATACCCCGGGCAAGAGAGCCGCGGCCGCGGCCCACATCGGCACTCCCTCCGCAACCGCTTCACCGTCGGATCAGCATCCGTTGGACCTCCCCGCGCTGCCGGGACCGATGTTGACCCGGAACCAGGTGACGGCGGCGTTCGCCCGACGCCCCGCGACGTACTGGGGAGTGGAAGCGCCCGGGGTGCTGACCCGGCTGCCCCCGGCAACCGCCGGGGTGGCGCTGACGTTCGATTTTTGCGGCGGGATAAATGGCACTGGAGCGGACCTGGCCCTCCTGTCCGTCCTGCGGCAGCAGGAGATCCCGGCCACCTTGTTCCTGAACTCCCGGTGGATCACCGCCAACCAGGCGCTGGCCCAGGACCTGGCCGCTGACCCGCTCTTCGAACTCGCCAACCACGGAACCGCCCACCGCCCCCTGTCCGTCACAGCTAGGAGCGCATACGGGATCCGGGGCACCAGGAACCCCGGCGAGGTCTACGACGAGATCATGACCAACGACGCTCGCCTCGCCGACCTCACCGGGGCCCGTCCACGCTACTTCAGGCCCGGAACCGCGCATCTGGACGAGGTCTCCGCCTCAATCGTCCGTTCCCTGGGTTGTCGTCCCGGTCGGATTCAGCATCAACGGCGACGCCGGCGCCACATTTCCCGCCGCGACGGTCACTCGCGAGATATCCCGGGCACGGGCGGGTGACATTGTCATCGCCCACGGCAACCACCCCGCCGGTGGCACCGCCGCCGGGCTCACGCACGCCCTGGCCCTCATGAAGGACCGAGGCGAGACCTTCCTCCCGCTCCCCCGGACAAGTAGCACCTGATTTCACCGGGGGTTTGTGCGGGAGACAGGACGCGAGACAACGAAAAAACCCCGCCGTTCCCGTGTAGACACTGGGAACTGCGGGGTTCTAGCTGGTGGCTCCGACCGGCGTCGATCCGGTGACCTTTCGATTTTCAGTCGAACGCTCTACCAACTGAGCTACAGAGCCTAGGTGACATGTCACCTTGACGGCCGGAATTTCTTCTGGCAATCAGAGCGACCCTGACGGGACTTGAACCCGCGACCTCCGCCGTGACAGGGCGGCGCGCTAACCAACTGCGCTACAGGGCCTTACTTTTACTACGTTTTCCTGCTGTTTCTTGCATCTTGCGGAATCGCTTCCGCAATTTTTCAAGGCCTTTAGCCTACCAGACTTTTTCATCCGGCTTGACCAGTTTCCTTGCGTACCCCCAACGGGATTCGAACCCGTGCCGCCGCCGTGAAAGGGCGGTGTCCTAGGCCGCTAGACGATGGGGGCCAGGACGCCATCCGGTAAAACCGCGTGAACGAGGGCAAAAATGTAGGGCCGAAGCCTGCCGTTTTTGTTCCCTTCGGGTTCCTCCGAACTGGACCTATAAAACTATAGGGCCAAGTTCCGGAATCTCCAAAATCCCTCCCTCCTCCCGGGAATAGGCTCTGGACACAGCCACTGTGGCTGTGCAATTGATGGTCGGATGGACGCCACTGCTGCCCTCAACGAGATCGCCTTCTGGCTCGAACGTGAACGCGCCACCACCTTCAAAGTGCAGGCATTCCGGAAGGCGGCCGAACTCATCGGCGGCCTGGCGCCCGCCGAGTTGGCGGCCCGCACGGCCGACGGCCGGCTGAAGCGGACGAAGGGCATCGGCGACAGGACGTTCGCGGTCATTGCCCAGGCGGTCGACGGCGGCGTCCCCGACTATCTGGCGGACCTGCGCGAGCGCGGCGCCGCTCCCCTGGCCGAGGGCGGCCAGGAGCTGCTGGCGAACCTGCGCGGGGACCTGCATATGCACAGCAACTGGTCCGACGGCGGCTCGCCGGTCGAGGCCATGCTGGACGGGGCCCGGATGTTGGGCCGCGAATACGTGGCCCTGACCGATCATTCCCCCACGCTCCGGATCGCCAACGGCCTGAGCGAAGAGCGGCTCGCCGCGCAATTGGAGCTGATCGCCACCATCGAGGAGCACCGCCAGGCAGCGCCGGCCGGGAGCAAGGCTGCGCCTGCCGGTCCGGCGCAGCCCCGCCTGCTGGCCGGGATCGAGGTGGACATCCTCGAAGACGGGACGCTCGACCAGGCTCCGGAACTACTGGACAGGCTGGACGTGGTGGTGGCCAGCGTCCACTCAAAGCTCCGCTCGGACCGGAAAACCATGACCCGCCGGATGCTGGCCGGGATCGAGAACCCGCACACCAAGGTGCTGGGACACTGCACGGGCCGGCTCCTGAACGGGAGCCGCGGAACCCGGCCGCCGTCGGAGTTCGACGCGAAGCGGGTGTTTGCCGCGTGCGCGGAGCACCACGTGGCCGTGGAGATCAACGCACGGCCGGAGCGGCAGGATCCTCCCGATGAGCTGATCCAGCTGGCCCTCGACGCCGGCTGCCTGTTCAGCATCGACAGCGACGCGCATGCTCCGGGCCAACTGGACTTTCTGCAATACGGGGCGGAGCGGGCCGCCCGGAACGGCGTCCCGGCGGAGCGGATCATTACCACCTGGCCCGTCGACCGGCTCCTCCAGTGGACCCGCGGGGAGCACTGACCCGCCGGCCCGCGGCGGCAGCGGCGCTCAGGTCAGCAGCAGGACGGCGAGGGTAACCATCACCACGGCGATGCCGGCGTCGAGCACCCGCCATGCCGTGCGGCGCCGGAACAGGGCCGTCAGGAACCGCGCCCCCACACCGAGCGCGGTGAACCAGGCGATGCTGCCCAGCCCGGCCCCGGCGGCGAACCACCAGCGCCCCGTCTCGCCCTGCGCGGCCGCGAGGGAACCGAGCAGCAATACGGTGTCGAGGTAGACGTGCGGGTTCAGCCATGTGAAAGCCAGGCAGGTGSCCAGCACGGCGCCCCGGCTGAGGATCTTGTTCCCTTTCTCCGGATCCAGCTGTTCGCCGCGGACCGCGCGCCGTGCCGCCAGCAGCCCGTAGGCCAGCAGGAAGGCCGCGCCGGCCCACCGGATGACCACCAGGGCCGCCGGCGCCCGGTCCAGCAGGACTCCTATCCCGGCGACGCCGAGGACGATCAGCACGAGGTCGGACACGGCGCAGACCGCCACCACCAGGGCCACATGGGAACGCYGGATCCCCTGGCGGAGGACGAAAGCGTTCTGCGCGCCGATGGCAACAATGAGGGACAGGCCGGCGGAGAGGCCGGACAGCAGGGGAACGATCACCAGTCCACGGTAGGTCCCGCACCAAAATGAAACCAGTTAAAGTTTCTCCACATACATAAGATGAGCTAATGATCGATATCGCCCCCGAGCAGGCCCGGACATTGGCGGCCATCGTCGCGCTCGGTAGTTTCGACGC
>NZ_JBFTNO010000214.1:0-5430 GCF_056397525.1 Arthrobacter sp. 05L45_2
GTCCCATTCCGAACCCGGAAGCTAAGACCCACAGCGCCGATGGTACTGCACCCGGGAGGGTGTGGGAGAGTAGGTCACCGCCGGAACACTATTACAGGTCGAGAGCCTCCAACCACCAGGTTGGAGGCTCTCCCACTTTAACCACCCAACCAACACCCAGCCACGGTGGTTACCCTTGAGTAGGCATAGACCACCAACCACGGGAGATCCCATGACTGCACGGACCATCGTCATCACCGGCGCCAGCGACGGCATCGGCGCATCCGCGGCCAGGACCCTGGCAGCGCAAGGCGAGAACGTCGTCGTCGTCGGGCGCTCCGCGGAGAAGACCCGGCGGATCGCGCAGGAGACCGGCGCGGACTACCTCGTCTGTGACTTCGCCGAGCTGGCCCAGGTGCGCCGGCTCGCGGCGCAGCTACGGGAGAAATACCCGCGGATCGACGTTCTGGCCAACAACGCCGGCGGGATCATGGGCGCGCGGGAACTCACCGACGACGGCCACGAGAAGACGTTCCAGATCAACCACCTGGCGCCGTTCCTGCTGACCACCGAGCTGATGGACGTCCTCACCGCCAGCCAAGCCACCGTCATCAACACCTCCAGCGCCGCCAATTCGCTCTACGGCCGGCTGGACATCAACGATCTCGAGCTTGCCAACAAGTACACCGCCAACCTGGCCTACGGCAACGCCAAGCTGGAGAACATCCTCTTCACCGCCGAGCTGCACAACCGGTACCAGGCGGCCGGCATCTCCACAGCGGCCTTCCACCCCGGTGTAGTGGCCACCAACTTCGCCGCGGAGACCACCAGCCCCTTCAGGTTTATGTACCGCTCCTTCCTGAACAGGTTCATGCTCTCCCCGGAGCAGGGCGCAGACACCCTCGTCTGGCTCGCCACGGCCACACCGGGGCAGGACTGGGTCTCCGGCGCCTACTATGCCAAGCGGGCCCTGGCGAAGGCCAACAAGCAGGCCTACGACGCCAGGCTCGCCGCCGAGCTATGGGAGCGCAGCGCCGCCATGGTGGCGCAGGAACGCGACCTCGATCCCCGCGGCTGACACGGTCCGCAATCGTCCGGAACGTGGGATAGGATTTCCCTGATCCTCGCCGACACGCGGCCGAGGGCTTCTATGGGGGAAGGGCTCTCGAACGTGCGCCTGAAGAAACTGATCATCGTCTCACTCGCCGCCAGCGCCGTGGTGCTGAGCGGAACGGCCGTACCTGCCTCCGCAGCCCCGGCGCCAAAGTCCTACAAGAACTGCACCGAACTGAACAAGGTCTACCCGCACGGCGTCGGCCGCAAGGGCGCCAAGGACAAGACCACCGGCAAGAAGGTCACAAACTTCCGCGTCGACAGCACCCTGTACAGCTACAACGACGGCGGCSCSGTCMRGCACCGCGGCGAGTACGACCTCGACCGYGACAACGACGGCATCGCCTGCGAAAAGCGCTAACCCAAACGAAAGGCCCCGGCAGAGTTGCCGGGGCCTTTCGCGTACTTAGGAAGGTGCGGTCAAGCCGGCGGCTACCGCGCGGCCTCGACCGTGTCGATCGCCGTCAGGGCGCTCTCCATGGTGCCGGCGAGGTCGCTTGCGGGGGCGGGCTTGGCGAACAGGTAGCCCTGCAGGGAGTCGCAGCCGAGGTCCATCAGGTAACCGGCCTGCTCGGGCGTCTCGATGCCCTCGGCGGTGACCTTCAGGCCAAGGTTCTTCGCGGCCGTGATCATGGTCCGGAAGAACGGCAGGTGTTCCTTGCCGGTCTTGATCATCGCCACAAAGGACCGGTCGATCTTGACCATGTCCAGGGGCAGTTCCTTCAGCTTGCCCAGGGTGGAGTARCCGGTGCCGAAGTCGTCCATCGCGATCCGCACTCCGGCCTCGCGCAGCTGGCCCAGCTGCCGCAGCACGTCCGAATCGGCGTCGAAGAACACACTCTCCGTCAGCTCCAGCATCAGCTGCCGCGGGTTGACCCCGGTGGAGGCCACAATGGACAGGACATCTGTGGCGAAGTCGCGGTGCTGGAACTGCAGGCCGGAGACATTCACGGCGACGCTGTACGCGGCGTCGCCGGCCAGCCAGGGCCGAATCTCGGCGCAGGCCCGGCGCATGACCTCGTCGCCGATCTCACGGATCAGGCCGCTCTGCTCGGCCACGGGCAGGAACTGGTTGGGCGGGACCAGCTTGCCGTGCCGCTCCCAGCGCGCGAACGCCTCGAACTGCACCACAGCGCCGAGCCCGGGGGAGACCACCGGCTGGTAATGCACCGAAATCTGACCCAGCCCCACAGCCTGCCGCAGCCCGGCCTCGCCCTGGGCACCCTGCACGCCCGTCTTCAGCATCTCCGGCCGGAACTGCAGCCACGTGTTCTTTCCGGCCGCCTTGGCCGCAGCCATGGCCGAGTCCGCCTGCCGCAGCAGCTCCGCGCCGTCGTGCGTCTGCGACGACCGCGAGGCCAGCCCCATGCTGACCGCGGGGCGGACCATCGAGCCGCCCACCCGCGCCGGGACGTACAGGGACTCGGAGATCCGCTTGGCCACGGCCCCGGCGTTCAGGCACTCGGTCAGCAACACCACAAACTCGTCGCCGCCCAGCCGCGCCACGGTATCGTGCGGCCGGACGCAATTGCGCAGCCGGCTGGCAACCTCCACCAGCAGCTCGTCCGCGGCAGAGCGGCCCAGCATGTCGTTGTAGCTCTTGAAGTCGTCAACGTTGATCATCAGCACGTCCACCGGGTCCGGCCGGCGGAGGGCCGCGGCCAGGCGTTCGTTGAAAAGCGTCCCGTTCGGCAGCCCGGTCAGCGGGTCGCGCAGCACGGCAGCCTTGAGCTGGTCATCGTGTTCCGCGGGCGAAAGGCGGGGGAGGACGCCGGTGTGGCCGGGCACCAGCTCGGCTTCGAGCGAGGCGAACGTCCGACGCCGGGCGGCAGGCGCCGCCGCGGCGGCACCCGGCGCTGCGCCGTCGTACGCGTTCGCGTGACTCGACGCAGGGGCTGACGCGGCGTGCCCGGACACCGCCCGGACCGAGACGGCGACGGCGCCCGCGCCCGACGCACCGCTTGAGGCGCCGACGGCCGCGGACGGAACCGCGGAGCACGTGATCTCCAGCGGGAACTCCGAGGCGTCGCCCCGCCGGCCCGAGCCCGCGAAGGGTCGGGAACCCTGCGCGGCAGCGCCGGCGTCTGCCAGCCCGGCCAGGAGCTTGTGGAAGTCTTCCCGGGAGGATTCGGCCAAGAGCAGGGCGTAGTCGGCGCCGAGCAGCTGGGCGCGGGAGTAGCCGAAGAGTTTTTCCGCGGCGGCGTTCAGGAAAGAGATGGACCCGTCCGGGGCCAGCAGCAGCAGGGCGTCGGGGCTGTGCTCCAGCACTGCCTGCGCAAACGTTGCGTCCATAATGTGTACTGCCCCCAAAGCGATGGATCCGTGACTGGTGGCCCGCTGCCGGAAACCCCGTGGCGGTTGCCGGCGCCGTGCCTGCTGAAATCATAAGTGCTCGGTAGCACACTGCCGTGCCGCCCCGGCAGTATTTGCGAAAGCGTCCGAATGTGTCGTCCGGGCGCCCAGACACCCCGCCGGGCTACAGGACGGCGACGGCGTCCTGCAGCTCCAGGAGCGCCTCGGCGGTCTGTGCCATGGCAGCGCCCCGGCGGGCCTCCGGGACAGGCCGGGAGAACAGGTAACCCTGCAGGGCGTCGCACTCGTGTTCCATCAGGTACCGGGCCTGGGTGGGCGTCTCGATGCCCTCCGCGGTCACCCGCAGGCCCAGGCTGTGCGCCATATGGATCATCGAGGTCAGGATGGGGAGCCGCTCCTCGCCGGTGTGCAGCATGGAAACGAACGACTTGTCGATCTTCACCGCGTCCACGGGAAGCTCCTGCAGCCGGCCCAGCGAGGAGTAGCCGGTGCCGAAGTCGTCCAGGGCCACCCGGATGCCGGCCGCGCGCAGCGTGATCAGCTGCTGGATGACGTGTGTGGCGGCGTCGAAGAACACACTCTCGGTGACCTCCAGGACCAGCTGGTGCGGATCCACCCGGCTCCACGCGGYGATGTCCAGCACCCGCTCGGCGAAGTCCTTGTGCTGCAGCTGCACGCCGGAGACGTTCACGGCCAGCGTCCGGCCCGGGTCCTCGGCCAGCCAGGGCTGCAGTTCCGTGCAGCTTTGCCGGAGTACCTCGGCGCCGATGTCCCGGATCAGGCCACTGCGTTCGGCGGTCTGGATAAAGGTGTCCGGGGCCATGAGCTCCCCGTCGCGTTCCCAGCGGGCCAAGGCCTCGAACTGCACCACCTCGCGCCGGTTCGTGGAGACCACCGGCTGGTAGAACACCTTGATCTGGCCGAGTTCGACGGCGCGGCGCAGCCCCGCGGTCAGCTGGGTGCGCTCCAGCAGGGTGGTCAGCATCTCCGGCTGGAAGTGCACGTAGCAGTTCTTCCCCGCCTCCTTGGCTGCGTACATGGCCACGTCCGCCTGCCGCAGCAGCTCGGAGGAGGACATACCGTCGGATCCGCGCATGGCGACGCCCAGGCTCAGGCCCGGGCGCATCAGGGTGGCCTCGATGGTGACGGGGGCGTTCAGGGTGCTGACAATCCGCTGCGCCACGGTGTCCGTGTCATTGCAGCCCACCAGGAGCACCACAAACTCGTCGCCGCCCAGCCGGGCCACGGTGCCGTGCGGGCCCACGCAGTTCTGCAGCCGGCGGGAGATTTCCACAAGCATCTGGTCGCCGGCGTGGTGGCCCAGTATGTCGTTGACGTCCTTGAAGTCGTCCAGGTCCAGGAGCAACACCGCCACCGGCCCCGGGGACTCCAGTGCCGCCGTCGCACGTTCATTGAACAGCATCCGGTTGGCGAGCCCGGTCAGCGGGTCCTGGAAGGCCAGGGCCTTGAGCTGGTCCGCCTTCTGGGCGAGTTCGTCGAGGGCGCGGCGGGCCGTGTCCTGGGCCATGGTGCGGGAGGTGACGTCGCGGAAGTTCCAGATCCGGCCCACCACTTCCTCGGCCACCTTCTGCGGCCGCGAATACAGTTCCACGGTGCGGCCGTCCGTGAACTCCAGCAGGTCATGGCTGTGCAGTTCGTGGTTGGCGTAGAGCTCGGCGACCTTGGCTTTGAAGGTGTCCGGGTCCACCAGCTGCTTGGCGATGAAGCGGACCAGGGCGTAGGCGTCGTCCTCGGCCAGGATCTCGCGCGGCATACCCCAGAGCCGGAGGTATTGTTCGTTGACGCCGGTGATCTGGCCGGTGTTGGACACCACCACAATCGCGTCCGCAGTGGTCTCCAGCGTGGCGTCCAGGAGCGAGACGGCGTGCCGCCGCCCGGTGTCGTCGTCCTGGCGGTGGGAGGTGTCGCGGACCGCCACGGCCATGGACGTCTCCGTCTGCATGGTGACCAGTGAACACGTGATGTCCAGCGGGATTTCGTGGCCGTCGCGGTGCAGCCCCATCC
>NZ_JBFTNO010000215.1:0-5388 GCF_056397525.1 Arthrobacter sp. 05L45_2
ATCCGGGAGTCCGGGATAAAGACCTAATGCCGCAAAAAGCCCAGATCCATGCGGATCGGGGCTTGTCGAGTTAATCGGATATTACTGTCGCGGGAGGCCAAAGAGGTGGAGCTTTGGGGTCAAAGTAGTGGTGAATCGAAAGTACTCCCCACGATCGTGTTCCTCTAGCGGGCTTCGAGGACCCTCTTGAGCTTCGCCAGGTCCTTGCGCATGGCCCTGCGCATCATGGGCGCCATAACGATGCCGGCAAGCGTCGAGAACCCGGAGGGTTCACCAGTATTGCGGAGGGTCATGAGGGTGCCGCCATCCTCGTCGGACCAGGTGTAGCTGGTCCGCATCGGGAACGGCCCCTGGCTTGTCCGCATGGTGAGTTTGTGGCCCGGCACAAGTTCGGTGAACTCGTAGACATAATCCAAATTTCGGCCCAGAAACCGCGCGGTGAAGGCGACCCGGGATCCGACAGCCAGGGGCCGCGGCGTCTGCCATTGTGCAGAACGGATGTTCACGTACCAGGCCGGTGCGTTGTCCGGGTCGGACGCATAGCTGGCCACGAGCTCGCGGGGCTGCCGGATCAGTATTTCGGTCTGGACGTTCACCATGGGTGTTCCTCTGTGTGTTGCAGGCGGGGCCGAGATGCCGGAGGAGGCGCATCCCCACTATCGCATGCCGAGCTGGCCGGCGGCCCGTCCAGGGTTCTTCGACAGGGCCCGCCGTTGCGGTCACGCCTGCATCGAACGGGTGGTTAGGCTGGGTGGATGGCGACCGTCATTCTCGTGCGGCATGGCCGCACCACAGCAAATGCCACTGGACTGCTGGCCGGCCGGGCACCCGGCGTCGGCCTTGACGACGTCGGCCGCGACCAGGCAGCTCTAACCGGAGGCCGGCTAGCTGCCGTGCCCCTGGCCGGGGTGGTATCGAGTCCCCTGGAGCGTTGTCGGCAGACCGCCCAGTTCATCCTCGACCGCCAGGCGGGCACGCCCTACGCCCCGGTCGATCCCGATCTTACCGAGTGCGATTACGGCTTGTGGCAGGGCCGGAAGCTCAGCGATCTCGCCTCCGAGGAGCTGTGGCCGGTCGTGCAGTCGCAACCGTCCGCCGTCGTCTTTCCCGGCGGTGAATCCATGGCGACCATGCAGGCCCGGTCAGTGGCGGCGATTCGGCGCCACGATGCAGCCTTCGAAGCCGAGTTCGGGCCGGGGGCGGTCTGGGCGGCGGTGAGCCACGGAGACATCATCAAGTCAATCCTCGCCGACGCGCTAGGCATGCACCTTGACCTGTTCCAGCGCATCAACGTTGGCCCCGCGTCAATATCGATCGTGCGCTACGGCGCCAGCCGGCCAAGCGTTTACGCGACCAATACCGACGCGGGTGATCTGTCATGGCTGTCGAACGGCATTCAATCTGGTGATGCGCCGGTGGGCGGCGGTGCAGGGCAGAAGGCGCCATGAACCTCATGTGCCTAAAATACTGACATGCCTACACGTGTTCACGAGTTTGTCTGGCCCGATCGGGTCGTCGTCGGCACCATTGGCCTTCCGGGGGCGCGCACGTTCTATCTGCAGGTGCGCGCCGGGGCGCAAATTGTGAGCATTGCCCTGGAGAAGCAGCAGTCGGCTCTCCTCGCCGAAAAGATCGACGAGATTCTCGACCAGCTGAGCACCGTCGAGGGCAACCCTTTCAGTGTTCCCGCAAGCACCCCCATTGAACTGGTCGACAATGACGAACTCGAGGCCGTCCAAGAGCAGTTCCGAACCGGCGCCATGAGCTTGGGCTGGGATCCGACAACGGCGCAGGTCGTCCTGGAGGCCTACCCCATCACCGATGCCGATGATGATGACATCGACGAGTTCCCTGATGCGGACAGCGATTCAAAGCCCGAAATGGTGCTGGTACGCATGCCGGTGGGCACCGCCCGCGCTTTCGCGAAACGCACCCGGGAGATCGTCGGCGCCGGGCGCCCAACGTGTCCACTGTGCGGATATCCCATAGACGCCGACGGGCACATCTGTACCCTTCCCGAAGTCTGATGCCGGCACCGGACCTCGTGACCGCCGAACTGACGCTCACCGGCCGCATCACGACGGCGTCAAACGCCACCTTTCTGGGCAGCATTGGCGACGTGGTGGTCGTCTATAAGCCGATGGCAGGCGAAAGCCCGCTATGGGATTTTCCCGACGGCGCCGTGGCTCACCGGGAGGTGGCTGCTTATCTGGTCTCCCAGGCCCTCGGCTGGGACATTGTGCCGCAGACCTGGCTGCGCGAGGGACCCCTGGGCCTGGGAATGGTGCAGCTCTGGCAGGACCGCGACCCCGCGCAAAACCCTGTGGACCTCGTGGAGACGGGCCACGTTCCGGAGACGGGGTGGAAACACATTCTCGAAGGACGGAACGAGGACGGACGGACGGTCGCCCTCATTCACGAGGACTCGCCAGCGCTCAGACGGATGGCGGTGTTCGACGTCGTCGTCAACAATGCCGATCGCAAAGGGGACCATATTCTGGCCATGGCGGACGGACACCGGCACGGCGTGGACCACGGACTTACGTTCCATCGTGACCACAAGCTGCGCACAGTGCTGTGGGGATGGCTTGGTGACGCCCTGACCGCAGAGGAACGCGACGGCATCGGCCGGGTCAGCGAGGGGCTGGACGGTGGGCTGGGCCGGGAGCTGACGGACCTGCTCACGGCCGAGGAGATCGAATCGCTCGCCGCGCGCTGCATCCGGTTGCGCCGGGCGGGACGGTTTCCGGCTCCGAGCGGTGACATGCCCGCGGT
Organism: Arthrobacter sp. 05L45_2; assembly: GCF_056397525.1. Lineage (NCBI taxonomy): Bacteria > Bacillati > Actinomycetota > Actinomycetes > Micrococcales > Micrococcaceae > Arthrobacter > Arthrobacter sp. 05L45_2. Next base: position 2,776 of record NZ_JBFTNO010000215.1, read on the forward strand.
GCCCTGGCCTCTGTTTTAGCGGAATTGAGGCTACGTTTCCTGCGCCCGCTGCGTGACCACCCCAGAGACCAGGCTCCGGCGCTCTGGGGTGGTCACTTACGTTTGCGGACCGGTGCTGATCAGCCGTCCTCGTGGTTCGATGAGCCCGCGGGTACGCCCGGTACGTCAGCGGGTCCATAGATCTTGGTGTCGCCGGGGTAGGGGCTTTCCCAAGTGTGGGTCTGGTACCAGGTCCAGCGGTTGAACAGGTTCGGGTCCGCAGAGTCTTCCTTCGCGCCGTTTCCTGTCAGGTGCTGCCTCTCGGACCAGGTCCCCCACTCTTCGGCGGTTTCCTTCATCGGTGCCGGGACAGCGACGGCTTTGGCTGCCGCGGTGTTTACCGCTGCGGCGCCGGGCCCAGTCTGGCCCAGGGTGTCGGGGCCGCAGGCGGGCGCGGTCTTCACACCCTCGGTGAGTGGTATCTGGTTCGGGACCGCGTTGAACGGTGTCAGATCGGCCTTGTTGGTGAAGGCGTCAAACATCGGGGTGGCCGCGGCGACTTTCTGGTTCAGCGGCTGGGCGCCGAGGATCTGCTGAATGGTCCGCACCATGTTGATCTGTGAGTAGAAGGTGCTGACTGTCTTGCCGTGCGCCGCGTAGGGGCTGATGACCTGGACCGGGGCGCGGTGGCCGTCTACGTGGTCGGTGCCGTTCTGGCTGTCGTCCTCGGCGATAAAGATTGCCGAGTCCTTCCAGTACCGGGAGTGCGAAATTTCGTCGACGATTTTGCCCACGGCGAGGTCGTTATCGGCGACCTGCGCCCTGGGGTCGGCGGTGCCGCCGGTGTGGTCGCTGGAGAGCCACGTCATCTGGAAGTTCTTCGGTCCGTTCTTCTCAAAGTCCTGCTTCCAGGTCGCGTACCGGTAAATATCCGGCACCGATGTGTCGAACGGCGCCGCGTTCGGGTCCGTGATTGTGCTGAGCGAAGGGATGGACGAGCCGGCGTGCATCTGCAGTTCCGGGGTGAACAGCTTTGCCGGGTCGCCCCCGGCCATCGTGCTCGTGGCGGCGCAGTAGTACTGCTGCCACGTCGCGCCGGCCGGTTTGCCCTCGGTGGAGTCGAACTCGCCGTAGTTCCTGGCGGTCTGGCCTGCATCCTGTATGGAGGTCCAGAGGAACCCTGAGCGCTGGTGGCCCAGGACGTCATTCTCGGTGTCGTATGAGCGTTTGTACTCACCGGCGCTCGTCTCCGTATATGCCGGGTCGTCGCCCTGCATCATCCAGTTATGGCCCTCGGCCGAGTTCGTACCGATGTCGTAGGTGTTGTCGTACAGGCTGAACTGGCTGGCGAGGGCGTGTTGGTTCGGAGTCACTTTGGCGCCGAACTGGGCCAGTGACGCGTCGCCGTTGCCCTGCTTCATGTCGCCGTAGACCTGGTCGTAGGTGCGGTTCTCCTTCACGATCAGGAACACGTGCTTGATCGCCGAGGGTTCCCCGATCCGCTTTGGCACCGCCACGGCCGCGCCGTGGTCGTTTTGATCTTCCTTCTGACCCTCCGTTGCCTGCTTGGCGGAGTTGCCGTCCCACCCGTTCTGCCGGAACACCGTGTCCGTGTACTGCCGTATTTTGTCGTCACCGGGCAGGGTAAATCTGGTGAGCGAGGCCGTCGTGGAGTGCGTGCCGTGCCCGGTCGCCGACGTGGTGCCCGGGCCCTCGCTGATGGTCTGGTCGGGGCCGAGCGCGTCGATGCCGCGGACATTGGTGACTACAATCTGGTTCTTCACCGCGGTGATGTTGCCGGGGTAGTAGTCCGTCGGGAGCAGCCCGATGTAGCTGGCCGGGTCCCTGGGATCGTGTTTGTTGATTTTGTAGACTGCGACGGCGTTCGCACGGCCGAGCGAGATCAGCAGGTGGTCACCCCGCATAGTCAGGGCTGTAGGTTCATAGCCGACCCGGGATGACGCCCACGGCTGCGTCGCGATGGTCTGTAGAACTTTGTTGCTGGCGGTGTCCACCACTGAGACGGTGTCGCTGTTGGTGTTCGCCACGTACAGCGTGGGGCCGTCAAGGTACATCGCGGTCGGGTGCAGCTGAACGTCGATGGACGATACCGTCGCCGCGGGGTCGGTCGTGTCGATAACGCTCAGCGTGCCGGTCGTGGAGGTGCCGAGCTTGGGGTCTGCGGGAACCTGAGTGCCGTAGGAATCCATGGTCGGTTCCCCGGCGAGAGCCCGCCGGCCTCCCTCGTTGGAAACGTACAGCTTTGTTCCGACGAGCTTCAGCTGCCGCGGGGCGATGCCCGTACTGAAAGTCTGCTTGACCGTACCCGACGTCGGGTCGATTGCGACGACCGCGTTCTGGCCGTTCACGGCTGCGTACAGGGTCGAGCCGTCGCGGGAAAACGCCATGCCGGCAGTCAGGGCCTGCTTGTCGCCCGCGTTGGGGATGCTGATGGCAGTTGCGGTCCCGAGCGAACCGTCAGGGTTGAACGGGTAACGGAGGATCCCGCCCGCAACAGGTTCGTAGACGAACTTCCCATCAGGCGAGAAGACCGGGCCTTCCTGGCCCACGGAGCCATCCGTGATGTGCTGGTATGCCATGTTGGCGAAGCCTGCTTTTCCCGCCGCGGCCGCA
>NZ_JBFTNO010000216.1:0-5365 GCF_056397525.1 Arthrobacter sp. 05L45_2
CGGTCGGGCCGGGTTCGCCCTCGAAGCCCTCCAAGACGTTGTAGGCAGTGAAACCGGCCGCGGCGGCCGCCGTTGCCGCGGCGATGGAGCGGGCGCCGGAACGGCACAGGAAGACCAACTCGGCGGTCCCGGCCGCCGGCGCCTGGCCCTGCAGCTGGTCCAGGAACTGCGGGTTCGGAGCGCCGCCCGCCAGGGTCCACTGCACAAAGAGCGGCTCCCTGCCGGTGCCGGGCGCCGTGACCGGGATGCCGATCCGGGACCACTCTCCTTCGGTGCGGACGTCCACCAGCACGGCGCCCGCCTCCAGCTTGGCCCAGGCGTCCTGCGGGCTCAGGTCTCCGGCGTAGCTCATGCGTGCCCCTCGCCGGCAAAGTCGGCCCCGGACAGGTCGGCGCCGTCGAGGTCATCGACGGCGCTGGCCACGGCGGCGTCGGCGCTTGCGATCGCGGCCGGCAGGACGACGGCCTGCGCCACGATGACGGTGCTGCCGTTGAACGTTGCGGAGGGGCTGCCGTGCAGCACGTACCCCTCGGCTAAGGCGGCGGACACGCGCTCGCAGAAGCTGCGGTCGTCGGGGCYGGTGAAGAGCCGGTAGGCCAGCTTTTCTTCCGCGGCCTGGCCAGAGGCGGCGGGGGACGGTGCGGGCTCAGTGGCGGGCACTGAGGGGACGGATGCGTCGGGCATGACGGATCTCCTTACTTTCACGCTTGCAGCTCGAGTGGTCGATATGCCGAGTATTCACCTGAGGCACCCCGCCGCGAAAGGGAGGGTTGCCGACCGGCAAGTCAGGGCTTGGCGCCGGGTCTCATTACTCCCCAAAAACGTAGCACCAACCGTGGCGCCCGCCGCGGCGGGGCCGTCATGTTGAGTCACGAGGCACGAGTCCCGGCGGACCGCACGCCGCGCCGCCGGGTACTCCCGGAGCTATCCCTAAGTACTACCTGCAAGGCCGGCCCACGGCCCCGGCGCCGAATCGGGTAGTCCCTACTCGGGATATCCGATAGCGGCCTCACCTTTACTGGGAGAGCTAGTCCAGGGGTCCCGGAACGGGAAGTGCGGGGGCGTCAGGGGGCCAGGGCAAGCGCAATCCCACTCCAGAGTCCGGTGCTGGCCGGACGGGGTTGCTGATCCGCCAATTTGCCCGGCGATGCTCTGGAGGGGCCGCCGGAACTTCAACGAAGGAATTGGATTGTCATGGTCTCGATTTACGTTTTCCTGTGGCGTCCGGTGGCCGGCGCCCACGAACCCGGCCGTCTCCTGAGCTCCGGAACGGACAAGCAGTGAAGCCCCGGGTGCTGGTCACCGGCGCCGGCGGCCGCGCAGGCAGGGCCATCGCGGCGCAGTTGAAGGCCCGCGGGATCCCCGTCCTGGGCACCGACATCCGCGAGCTCCCGCCCGGCGCGGGAATCACCGTGGTCCGTGTCCCCGAGGCGCGTGACCCGGAGATGGTCTCGGCCCTCCGCCGGCTGGTGGCCACCGAGGGCGTCAACCTGATCATCCCCACGGTGAGCGAGGAACTCCCGCAGTTGGCGGCGTTCCGGGCCGGCTTCGGTCCGGAGGTCCGCGTTATCGTCGGCAGCCCCGGGCCCGCGGCCATCGCCAACGACAAGCTCTACACCGCCACGCAGCTTAAGGCCGCCGGCGTTCCCGTGCCCCGCTTCGGGGTTCCGCGGGACTTCGCCGGCGCCGCCGCCGCCATGGACGCGCTGGGCGGACCCGTGGTGGTCTGGCCCCGGGTCTCCGGCGGCGGACGCGGGGTCCTGGTGGTTGACGGCAGTGCCCAGGTGGACTGGCACCGGCTGCCGGAGGGCCAGATCGTGCAGGAATATATCCCCGGCACCGAATACGGCCCCATGGTGTTCGGGATGCCGGCGCACAACACTGCCGCACCGTTCGTCGTCGTGGAGGAAAAAGCGGAGCCGGCCCAGGGCTGTGGGGGCGTGAGCGCCCGCCGGGTCGAGGCGGGGAAGGACATTGACGTGGGCAATGTTGCCATGGCTGCGGTCCGCATGTTGGGGCTGACCGGCCCGATGGAGGTCGACGTACGCCGACGCGCGGACGGGACTCCCGTGGTCCTGGACGTGAGCGCCCGGTTCGGCGCCCACAGCGGCCACGCACCGGAGTTGCTTGACGCAGTCCTGGCGTCCTTCAACCTGCCCTCGTTCAACCCGGCGTCATTCCGCCAAAGCACCGGAGCGTACGCGGATGTCCTGGTGTGAAACGGCCCTGGCCGCGGTTCTACCTGCCGCGGACCTGCTCCTGCCGGTTCTAGGCCTGCCCCTCCTGGTGCTCGGGCTGGTGAAGCTACTGGTGCTGCTACTGGCGCTCTGCTTTGAGGTGCTCGCGGTGCAGCGCCACCGCAAGGGCGCGCCGACCTTGTTCGATGAATGGCCCACCGTGTCCGTCATTGTCCCCGCCTTCAACGCGGCAACGGTCATTGAGAATTGCGTCCGGTCCATCCAGCTGACCCGCTACGACCGGTACGAGGTGGTGCTGGTGGACGACGGCTCCACCGACAACACTGCCGAACTGATGCGGGGGCTGGCCGCCGCCGATCCCCGGATTACGGTGCTGAGCCAGGCCAACGCCGGGAAGGCGGCGGCCCTGAACCTGGGGCTGGGGCGGGCCACCGGGGACGTGCTGATGTTCGCGGACGCGGACGGGATATTCACCCGCGATACCGTCAAAAGGATGCTGCAGGGCTTCCCAGACAAGAAGACCGGGGCCGTCTGCGGCGCTGACCGGCCCATCAACCTGAACCGGGCCCAGACCCGGAGGCTGGCATTCGTCAGCCAGGTCGGCACCGGCATGGCCCGGCGAGCCGTCGCCGTGGTCGGCTGCCTGCCCGCGGTCTGCGGGAACATCGGGGCCGTCCGCCGTTCGGTCATTGAGGAAATCGGCCTGTTCCGTGGGGACACCATGGCTGAGGTGTTGGAGCTGACCTGGCGGGTCCGCCGTGCCGGGTACCGGGTGGGTTTCGCCCCCCAGCGCCCTGGTGCACACGGAGCCGCCCTCCACCATCGGTGCCCTCTGGCGCCACCGGGTCCGCCGCGCCCGCGGGCTGCTGCAGACCATAAGGGTGCACAAGGATCTGACCGGCCACCCCCGCAAAGGCTTCTTCGGTGCCTGCGTTATGTCCAGCGCCATGACCGTGGTGGCGGCCCCCGTGCTGCAGATCGTCCTGCTGGCGGACCTGGCCCTGCTGCTGGCGGCGGGGCGGAGTCCGCTCAGTGCCGAGGGCTGGGCGCTGATCGGCTGGCTGGGGCTGGCCGTGACGGTGGTCCTGACCCTGTCCGGGCTGGCACTCAACCGGGCCTGGCGGGACCTGCGGCACATTTGGGCCCTGCCGCTGGTTGCCCTGTACCCCGTGTTTACCGCCCTCGCCATGGTGGCCGCCGTCGGCCAGGAAGCCCGCGGCAAGAGGGTCCGCCGCAACAAGGTCCCCCGGACCGGGGCGGCCAGCACGCCTGCCGCCGGACCGCGGGCAAGCATCACGGCGTGAGGCCTGCCCCGGTTATGGCTTCCGGCGGACGCCGCGGGCTGCCGGAGGCTGATTTCGCGCCGGTGCTAGGCCCTGCCGGCTGCATGTCGTATGCTCCCGGTATCGCACCTGCGGGCCGGTCCTCTGCCGGCGAACCGCCGCTCACTCTCACCGAATTGGGGATCCTCATGAACCTGCGACGCATCGCGCCGGCCACACTCTTGATTTCGGCAGCCCTCGCGCTCGCCGGATGCGGCGGCTCCACGGCCCCGGCATCGACAGGCGGCGCCCCCGCTACGGGATCGCAGGGCGCATCCGTGGCCGCGAGCCAGACCCCAACCCCGACGCCGACAGCCGAAGCCAAGACGTACACCCGGGGTGACCTGGCGGCAATCATCGCCGGCCTCAAAGATGCCGAGGGCAAGCGCCTGACCGCCATCCCCGCCTCGCAGCTGGACCAGGGCATCACGGCGTCGAAGGAGATGATGAAGGCGGTCAAGATCACTCCCGCGGCGTGTGCGGCCGTGGCGGACAGCAACGCCCAGATCCCCGCCGGCAGCACCTACGCCAGCGGCACGTCCCAGGCCGCCAAGGTCCAAGCTGCCACGGCGGTAACCCTCGTGGCCTTCAAGGACCCGGCAGTCCTGGCCAAGAACCTCGACGAATCCGCCGTCAACAGCAACAAGTGCTCCGACTTCACCATGGAAATCCAGGGCCAGAAGGTCACCAACAAAACCGTGGTCCTGCCCGTGGAAACGAAAGCGGAGAAGTCCTACTCCGCCATGATGACCCAGAACCTGCCGAACAACATGACCATCAGCACGGTTGTGGTGATGGGTGTCCGTGGCGGACTCGCCGCGACTGCCGTCGCCACCGGCCCGGGCGTCACGAAGGCCGCGGCGGCCGACCTGGCGCGGATGGTCAATGAGGTCTTCGCCAGCCAGGGCTAACAACGCCCCGCGGCGTCCTACTCGATGGTGGCGAAGAGTTCGTTGAGCTCGGCCGTGAGCTGGGCGCGCAGCCCCGCCGTGCCGATTTCCTTGCCATCGATGTGGTTCACGGGGGCCAGGAGCCGGATGCTCGAGATCAGCCAGACGGCGTCGGCGTCGTAGAGGTCGGCCGGGACCAGCGGGCCGTAGCCCAGTTCCCAGCCGGCAGCCTTGGCCGCGGTGAACAGGGCGCCCTGCGAGGTACCGGGAAGGATTCCGCTGTCCAGCTGCGGCGTGATCAGCCGCCGCACGGTGCGGACCCCGCCCGCGCCGTCGTCAATGGTTTCCAGGTGCGCCAGCAACACCGTCGACGTCGGGCCCTCCAGGACCCGGCCGTCGGCGGACGTAAAGATGACATCGTCCGCGCCCTGGTGGAGCGCGTAGCGCAGCGCCGCCATGTTGACGGCGTAGGACAGCGTCTTGGCGCCCAGCAGCAGCCAGGGGGCGCGTTCGCCCACTTCGCTGTCGTAGCCGCGGTCCAGCAGTACGACGTCGATGCCGGTCTCGCGCTGCCGCCGGCCGGCCGCCGGGGGCGGGGACGCCTGCACCCAGCAGGTCGGTTGGGCCGCGCCCTCGACCMCGCGGGTGGCCAGGAGCTTGACCACCACCTCGTCGTCGTCGCCGCCCGCGCTGCCGCGGAACTCGCTGATGGCCGTGTCAATCGCCCGGCGCCAGGTGTCCTCGGCGGGGATATGAAGCTCCAGCGACCGGGCGGAGCCGGCCAGCCTGGTCAGGTGGGCCTGCAGCTTCCGCGGGCGTCCGCCCACCACCAGCAGCGACTCGAAGACGCCGTCGCCGCGGGTGGCGCCCTGGTCCGTGGCCATCAGCTGCGGGCGGGACGCATCGGCGACGCGGCCGTGCTCAAAGGCGGGGTCGAGGAACACCAGCACGGTGC
>NZ_JBFTNO010000217.1:0-5337 GCF_056397525.1 Arthrobacter sp. 05L45_2
GTCCTGGACCTCCGACGACGGGTTGGCCACCACCTCCACGAAGATCGCCTTGGTGTTGTCCCGGACCGCCGCGGCGTAGTCTGCCGGGTCGGTGCCGGCCACGAATGTGGTGTCGACGCCGAAACGGCGCAGCGTGACATCCAGCTGGGTCACGGTGCCGCCGTAGAGCTGGGAGGCCGCGACAATGTGGTCGCCGGCCTGGGTGAGCGCGGCAAAGGTGATGAACTCCGCGGCCATGCCCGACGACGTCGCGACCGCGCCAATGCCGCCCTCGAGGGAGGCGATACGTTCCTCGAACGCGGCCACCGTGGGGTTGCCGATGCGGGAGTAGATGTTCCCGTACTTCTGCAGCGCGAACAGGTTCGCGGCGTCCTGGGTGTCCTTGAACACGAAGGACGTGGTCTGGTAGATCGGCACTGCGCGGGCGCCGTGCTCGGCGTCGGGCGTCCCGCCGGCGTGCAGGGCGCGGGTGCGGAAACCAAAGGTGCGGTCGGCCATTACGCGTTCACCTCAATCTTGGTGACAGGAGTGGATGGGCCCACGCCCGCAGGGTTCCCTGGCCGAGCTTGCGAGGCTAGGGGGCGGGTGGGGACCAGTTCGGTGCCGTGCTTGCGGGCCAGGTCCGCCTCGAGCTCCCGGACGATCGGCAGGACATCCCGGCCGAACGCGGCCACCTCCTCCTGGAAGTGCAGGTAGCCGGTCAGGAACAGGTTCACGCCGATCTTCTTGTACGCCACGATCCGCTCCGCGATCTGCTCCGGCGTGCCGATCAGCTGGGTCTTGAAGCCGTCGTTGTACTGGACCAGGTCCTCGAAACTGGAGTCGGCCCACATGCCCTTGCCGTCCTTCGTGGACGCACCGGCTTCCTGGACCGCGGCGCGGAACCCCTCGACGGCGGCCTTGTGTGCCTTCGCGACGATCTCGCGGAGGGTGTCCCGGGCCTCCTTTTCCGAATTCCGGGCGATGACAAAGCCGTTCAGGCCGAACCTGGGTGCGGGCAGGGCACCGCCGGCGCCGCGGCGCGTTTCCGCGGCTGCGGCCACCACTCCGGCGATGTTGTCCTTGAACCCCTCCAGGTCCTTGCCGTTGGAGAAGTACCAGTCCGCCACGCGGCCGGYCGTGGCCTGCGCCGCTGTGGAATTGCCGCCGAAGAAAATCTCCGGGTGCGCGCGGCCGGGCACGTCCACCGGGGACGGCTGCAGGGTGAAATCGGTGATGTTGTAGTACTTTCCACTCTGGCTGTAGGCCTCTTCGGTCCAGAGTCCGCGCAGCACCCGAATGAATTCCTCGGTGCGGACGTAGCGCTCATCGTGTTCGAGCCATTCGAGGCCAAAGTTTTCGAACTCGGCCTTCAGCCAACCGGAGACGATGTTCACGGCGGCACGGCCGTTGGAGATGTGGTCCGCGGTGATGATGAACTTCGCCAGGACGCCGGGGTGCCACATGCCCGGGTRCACGGCCGAGATCACCTTGAGCCGTTCGGTCGCGGCGAGCAGGGCGAGGCTGAACGAGGTCGCCTCATGCTGCTTGTCCGCGCCGTAGGAGGCTGCGTAGCGCGTCTGGGTGAGGGCGTATTCAAAGCCGGAGTCCTCGGCGATCCGGGCGAGCTTCTTGTTGTAGTCGAAGTCCCAGCCGGTGCGTTGTTCGATGGTGGAGACCACCAGGCCGCCGGACACGTTCGGGACCCAGTAGGCGAACTTGAGCGGTTCGGAGAGACGGGCGACGCTGCTGATGTCAGTCATGAGGTTCCTAACTTCTGGGGTGTGGCGGGGATGCTGTTGCGGTCACGGAGGGCGGCCTGGATGCCGGCGATCGACGGTTCGTTCTGCAGCGACGTGGTGTCGCCGAGCTCGGTGCCCTCGAAGAGCTGCGTCAGCAGCCGGCGCATGATCTTGCCGCTGCGGGTCTTGGGGACATCGGGCACAACGACGACGTCTCGCGGCTTTGCGATCGGCCCGATCGCCTTCGCCACATGCGCCTTCAAATCGGCGGTGATTCCCTCCGTGAACGCTAAGCGGCGGGAGGGGATCGCTGCCGACTCGCGGAGGACCACGTATGCGACGATGGCGTGCCCGGTTTTGGCGTCGGCGACCGGGCAGACGCCGGCTTCCACCACGTCCGGGTGGGACACGAGGGCCGATTCGATTTCGATGGTGGAGAGCAGATGGCCGGAAACGTTCAGGGTGTCGTCCACCCGCCCGAGGATCCAGATGTCGCCGTCGTCGTCGTACTTGGCACCGTCTCCGGCGAGGAACCAGCCCTGCTGCGCGTACTGGCGCCAGTACGAGTCGTAGTAGCGGGCCGGATTGCCCCACACGGTCCGGGCGATCGCCGGGCCGGGGGAGTCCACCACAATAAAGCCCTGCACGCCCGGCGGAACCGTGGCGCCGGCGTCGTCGACGATCCGGGTGCTCACGCCGGGCAGCGGGCGGGCCGCGCAGCCGGGTTTGAACGAGGAGTCGGTCGGGGCGGGCGAGAGGATGGTGGCGCCGGTCTCGGACTGCCACCAGGTGTCCACCACSGGSGCSGTKCCGGCGCCSAYGTTSKCCCGGAACCAGCGCCAWGCCTCGGGGTTTATCGCCTCGCCCACCGTGCCGAGGAGGCGGATCGAGGAGAGGTCGTACGTGTCCGGGACACCCTCGGGGAACCAGCCCATCAGGGACCGGACCAGGGTGGGCGCGGTGTAGTACTGCGTCACCCCGTAGCGTTCGATGATTTCAAAGTGCCGGCCCGGGTGCGGGGTGTTGGGGGTGCCCTCGAAGATCACCTGCGTGGCGCCGTTGGAGAGCGGGCCGTAGAGCTCGTAGGTATGCGCCGTAACCCAGGCCAGGTCCGCCGTGCACCAGTGGACATCCCGGTCGCGGAGGGCAGGGTCCGGGTTGCTGAAGAGGTGCTCGAAACTCCAGGACGCCTGGGTGAGGTAGCCCCCGGAGGTGTGGACCAGGCCCTTCGGCTTCCCGGTGGTCCCCGAGGTGTASATGATGAACAGCGGCGTCTCGGCGTCGAAGGCCTCGGCGGTGTGGGCATCCGACGCGGCGCCGACGGCGTCGTGCCACCAGACGTCGCGGCCCGCGGTCATCGGGACCGTGTCCAGCTCACCGGCCGGGGTGGTCCGGTTGACCACCAGGACGTGTTCGATCGCGTTCGTGCCGGCGACGGCGGCGTCCGCGTTGGCCTTAACCGGGACGGCAGCTCCCCGCCGGAACTGGCCGTCGGTGGTGACCAGCAGCTTGGCGCCGGTGTCCTCCACCCGGAACCTCAGGGCCTCCGCGGAGAACCCGCCGAAGACCAGGGAATGGATGGCACCGATGCGGGCCACTGCCAGGGTGATGATCACGGTCTCGGGGATCACGGGCAGGTAGATGACCACCCGGTCGCCCTTGGCGATGCCGAGGTCCAGCAGGGCATTGGCAGCCTTGGCCACCTCGCGCTGCAACTCGGCGTACGTGACAGTGCGGCGGTCGCCGGGCTCGCCCTCAAAGAACAGGGCCACCTTGTCCCCGCGTCCCGCCGCTACATGGCGGTCGACGCAGTTGTAGGCGACGTTGAGCTTGCCGCCGTCGAACCAGCTGATCTCCGGGCCGTGGCCGGCCGCGGGATCGGCCGGGACCCGGCGGTAGGCGGTGTGCCAGGGTTTGGTTTCGCCGGCGGCCGGCTGAGCCCAGTCGAGACGGAGCGCCTGGGTTTCCCAGAACGCCACAGAATCCGGCTCGGGCGTGGCCGCCGCGCCCGCGCCCGGGACCCGGACGGGAGCGGGCAGGGTGGACGTGGTTTCAGGGGTCATGTGCAGCACTCCATCGGTCCTGGCAGTAGCACCCTCGCCGTGGCGGGGGTTGCTGCGGCTTCATAGGTCCAGGTCCCTCAGCCGCTCGGGATGGTCACTACCTACTAGAACCGAGATGCACGATTCTGCAAAATCCAGCCACACGTTGCTGTAATATTCACTGGCGCTCCTGATGTGGTATCAAAATCAGTCATTTATTCGACAATCGTGCGCGCCGGGCGCAGGAGTAGGGTTAATGCATGGTCCACGTTAACGATCCGGCAGTCATTGAGCGCCTTATGCGAACCAAGGGCACGTGGGCGGTGGTGGGCCTGACCACCAATGAATGGCGGTCGGCCTTTGAGGTCTCCTTGTACGTCCGCGACCGTATGGGCATGGACATCATCCCCGTCAACCTCCCGGGCGACGACGTCCACGGGGAAACTGGGTACCGGTCCCTGGCGGAGATCCCCGCCGCGAAACACCCGATCGACGTCGTGGACTGCTTCGTCAACTCCGGGAAGGTGGGCGCCGTCATTGATGAGGCCATCGCCATCGGCGCCAAGGCCGTCTGGCTGCAGCTGGGCGTCTTCGATGACGCCGCGGTTTCACGCGCCACGGCCGCCGGACTGGACGTCGTGGTCAACGAGTGCCCCGCCCGGCTGGGGTGGCGGATAGGCCTCTAGCGGCGCACCCAGCACCTGCCGCACGGCGCAACGGGAGTCGGTTACAAAATGTGACCGACTTTTTCCGTATTCGCCGCCTGCCGTGTGAGATGGACTCGTAACCATCCCGAGCGGCTGAGAGATCTGGCTCTGTGACGCCGCAGCAACCCCCTCATTGAGGACGGTGCTACCGCCAGGACCGATGGAGAAGGCGCCGTCTTCCGCTCGGATTTGCGGCCCACGCGGCTTGAATCCCGGAAGCAGCGCTTTCCCGGCATACGCCAGGAGACCGCATATGAGTACTGAAACCCGCCCGCAGAAAATGACCGGGAAGGTGGCCGTTGCCAGCTTCATCGGCACCACCATCGAGGGGTACGACTTCGTCCTGTACGGCCTGGCCGCAGCGACCGTCTTCGGCCCGCTGTTCTTCGCCCCGGCCGCCCCGCTCGTGGGCACCATCGCAGCCTTCGCCACCTACGCCGTCGGCTTCGTCGCGCGGCCGATCGGCGGCGTGCTGGGCGGGCACTACGGCGACAGGATCGGCCGGAAGAGCGTGCTCGTGGCGTCCCTGCTCCTGACCGGGCTCGCGACCACGGCCATCGGGCTCCTGCCCACCTACGCCCAGCTCGGCTGGGTGGCGCCGGCGCTCCTGCTCCTGCTGCGCGTGGTCCAGGGCATCGGCTACGGGGCCGAATGGGCCGGCGCGGCCCTTATGACCGTCGAGCACGCGGCGCCGAAGAAGCGCGGACTGACCTCCAGCGCCACCCAGCTGGGCCCCACCTCCGGGATGCTCCTGGCCACCGGCGTCCTGCTGGTCCTGGAAAACTCCCTGAGCGACGAGCAGTTCCTGGCGTGGGGCTGGCGCGTCCCGTTCGTCGCGAGCCTCCTGCTGGTGGCCGTGGGCCTGGT
>NZ_JBFTNO010000218.1:0-5319 GCF_056397525.1 Arthrobacter sp. 05L45_2
CATGAAGATCGGGTCGCCCTGCACCATGGCCCACAAGCTTTTTACCGGCCCCAAGATCGTCCTCCTAAGGAATTTCGCGGGACAGCCCCGCCGACCGGGACGTTAGCGCGGCTTTCTGGGAAAAACCTGAATAGCTGGGGCCCGGACCTATCCGCTTCGACCCCTTCGTTACCCTTTCGAGCTGAAGCAGGGCGGCGRCAACCTAGTCCCGCCAGTCGGTCGGGAAGTCCGGGTGATTCCTGTACGCGGCGGCGAGGATACCTAGGGCGCCCCGTCGCGCCACTGCCATGCTGTCCATTGCTTCAGCGGCCGAAGAGATCCCAGCCTCCTCCGCAGCCTGCTTCCAGTCCTCGATGATTGCGCGCTTTTGGGCGCACTCCGCTAGCAGGCGCCGCGTGAGACGCGCCGCCGAAGGAGAACCCGCTTCGGCATGCGCGAGGCGGGCTTCTTCCTCGTCGATACGGTCCTCCAGGAATTCAACGATGCGCACCGGTGAATTTTGCCACATCCGGGTGCGCTCCGACRCACCGGCCACAATGGCCCGGAGCAACCGGGGGACGATGCCAACCGTTCGATCTGGGGGTTGACCCGCAATTACGCCGGCTGTACGTTGATCCGAGTTCTTCCACCCCCCAATGGCGGGAGAACGCCCCGAAGACGTCCCCGCACGTATGGTCGCGCCGACCGGTGCGGGGGCGTTTTTCGGCAGCCGTGGCGTTTTCCTCTCACCCCACAGCAAGTGCCTGCTTAGACCAGGGCCTCCAGGGATCCGACCCAGGGCTACTGTCCGTCCCGGCTCAGGCAAGCTCAGCGCTCTCTGTCCGGCATCGGCGTTCGGTAGGACAATTAATTGCGGTCCTGGGGCGACCCATTTGCATCGGAGACGACCATGCTCAATTCACTGCTCTGTCGGTTCAATATTCGGCACGATTGGCACACCGAACACGCCGACGATGGCACGCTGTATAGGCGGTGCCGACGTTGCGGCAAGGATGACGACGGAGGAGGCACCGGTAAGCCCAACCCCGGTGCGTGGGCCTTCCCCAGCTAGAAGACCTACGGGACCGCAGCGCCTGTGCAGGATCCCTTGGTGCGTCAGCGGAAGATGTTGTAGCTTCCCCAGCCGGTTCCGACGACGGTGCGGGTTCCCCAGGTTCCCTGGCGGTAGGGATAGTACGCGAGCCGGCCGTCGGTGATCCGCGCGGTGAGTCCGTGGCCGCCGGCTCCCCGAAAGCCGTCCAGGCGCGTGATGCTGTTGATGCTGTTCCAGCCGGTGCCCACGGTGCGGCGGGGTTCGGAAATGAAGCCGCCGGTTCCGGTGGAACGGTACAGCACCAGGCTACCATCGGTGCGCTTGGCCAACAGGTCTTGCGCCCCGTCCTGGTCGAAGTCGGCCATGGTGACGTACAGGCCTCCCCAGCCGGTCCCTGTCTTGATACGAGGACTGAGGGTTTTTCCGGTGCTGTTGCCGTAGTACCACAGGGTGCCCGCGGAGTCATACGCGACGACACCTGGGTATTTGTCGGTGGTGCGCCAGCGGCCGACGGTGACGTTGTAGCTGGCCCAGCCGGTTCCGATAGCTTGGGCAGGGGCAAAACCTCCGCCGGGCTTTCCGGGGTAGAAGGTCAGCCGTCCGTCCTTCCATTGGGCGATCACGTCGAAGACACCGTCCGCGTTCCAGTCGGTCACGAATCCGTGGATCAGCCCAGACCAGCCGGTACCGATTTTTTCCCGCGGCTGGAAGCCGCCCTTGCCGGTCGCCCGGTAGTTCCACAGCACGCCGTCGGACGCCGCCGCGACGGTGTCCGCGGCGCTGCCGATGGACGGGCGGAAAACTGTACCGACCGGGAGGGGAGCAAGGCGTGCAGCGTCTGTATTCAACAGCCGGTTGGGCGTGCCGACGCCCGGGGCTGCGATCACGCCGGGGCTGGCCTCGGCGGTCAACGCCGCGGCGACGGCCGCGGGGCTCAGCGCCGGGCTGTGCGACAGGACCAGGGCAGCAGCGCCAGCCACGTGCGGGGTCGCCATGGAGGTGCCGCTCATGGTGGCCGTCGCCGTCGTCGTGCCGATGCCGTCTGAGGTGATACCCACGCCCGGGGCGTAGAGGTCAACGCAGGCGCCGAAGTTCGAAAACGAGGCTTGCCGGTCCGAGGAGTCGCTCGCTGCGACCGTCAGGGCGTCCGGCAGCCGGGCTGGGGAACTGTTGCACGCGTCGACTGAGGCGTTGCCGGCGGCCACGGCGACCGTAACCCCGTCGTTGATCACCGCCTGAACCGCGGCATCCACCATAGAGCTGGCCGCGCCACCCAGGCTCAGATTCGCCACGGCCGGCACGCCGTCCTGATGGTTGGCGGCGACCCAGTCAAGGGCGGCCACCACATCCGAGTTGAAACCGGAGCCGGAGCAGTCCAAGACCCGTACCGGAATGATCGTGGCAGCCTTGGCGACCCCGTACGTCTTGCCGGCGATGGTCCCGGCCACATGGGTTCCATGGCCGTTGCAGTCACCCGTTCCGAGCCCGTCGGTGACCGCCGTCCAGCCCGCTGCGACGCGGCCGCCGAAGTCCGTGTTGCCGGCGAAAACACCGGTGTCAATCACGTACGCGCTCACGCCCGCGCCCGCGGCCGTGTAGGTGTAGGAACCGGACAGGGGCAGGGTGCGTTGATCGATGCGGTCCAGACCCCACGGTGCAGGCTGTTCGGTGTCCGAAATCTTTACGCGTGCGTCGGGCTCGACGCCGGCAACGCCGGCCGAGCTCCTCAGCTCTGCCGCCTGGGCCGCGGTGGCTGTGACAACGGCGCCGCGAACCGCTCTCGAGAAAGTGCGTCCGACGGCGATATGCCGGGACCGGAGGCTACGCACCTTTGCGGCGACGTCGGACCCGGGAACATAGCGCACCAGGTAACGGCCGGTTTCGGTCTGGCCGGTTTGCGCCGTCGCCGGGAACCCGGGCGCCGGCGGCGCGGCGATCGCGGATGCTGCCGAAGGCACCGAAAGACAGACCAGCAACATAGAGGCCAGGCAGGAGCGGAGGGTCGAGAGGCGCATTTTGATTTCCTTGAAACGGTGGGGCGGCAGGGGCAAAACCGTCATCTTCAAGGGTAGGGGCGGAGGCCAACCCGGGCCGTGGAACCGCATTAATCCTGCGGGAATCCTTTGGCACCCATAAGCCGTTCCCCCATCTCCGGGCTCGGTTCAAACGAGGATTGATGTGTCTACGCCCCGCCGCCGGCTCCCGCAGCTACGCCGGGACTCCGCCGTGTCCGGGACCGACACGATGCAGCACCGTTCACAGACAGCGGACCGGCCACGCTGGAGCGACGGGGAGCTGCCGTCGTTTCAGGCTTGCGTCGGACGCCTTTATTGTCGAGCCCGGCGGCATTGGCCCGATGCTCCCCGTTCGCTCAGTCACTTCTCGYGCCGACATGGAGGCTATATCCCTGGTCGAGATCCGAACATTTCCGAAGACGCGCCGTTGTTCAGAGGCATAAACTAGCGTCGATTCAACGGGGTGTCGAGAGGACACAGTCCAGGCTTTCGGCCGCCGGCCATCCGTGCGGCCGGTGGCGTCTTGGCGCTGTCGGGGCGCTGCCGCAGGGAGGATCGAGGAGGGACAGTGCCAGTGGGTGTGCGGGCGAAGTACCCTTCCAGGGGGCGGATTCACTGCCTGTCATCGGCAGCCGTTCATCGCTATTAGGGGGTGCCAGGGGTTCTGGGTCTTGGGAAATATTTTGGGTCAGCGCACAACGTTGCGGTGGCCCGCATCCAGGCGCTGGGTCCAACCTCGTGAATCAAGATGTTCCAGCAGTGGGATCGCGACCCGGCGTGTTGTGTCGAGGGCCTGACGGGCCTGGCTTGTGGTGAACGGCTGATCCAGGCCGGCAAGGGTGCGCATCGCAAGGGCCGGCGCCGTTGGCAGCAGCACCACGCCGTCACGCAGCCGAAGCAGGCGCCCCGCCCGTTCGGCGGCGGCCAGCTCCCGGTTGCCCAGACTGAGGTTGGCCAGCTCGTCGGCTTCCGGCGCGTGGAAGGGATGTACGGTGAGCCGGCGTTCCAACGCGGCGATCGCCGGCTCGACGGGGCCGAGTTTGTCTTTGCTGCCGGGGATCCRGATATGGCCGCCGTCCGCTTCGAGCTGTGCGCCGTCGATGACGTGGGGCAGCAACCTTTCGTCGGGCAGGGAGAGCAGGCCGACGGCCGCCCCCATCGACAGCCCGGGAGCCAGCGGGTCCCGCTTTTGCAGCTCCTCGACGGCGGCACGCAGACGCTGCCGCCAGGCCCCGAGGACGGGCGCGTGCACCCACCATTCACCAAGTACTTTCAGGCCCGGCAGCTGGGCAGAGTCCTGGCCGGACAGCAGCCCGAGCCGGTTCAGATGCTCTGCCCGGACCGCCCCGCGGGCCGCCACTTCTCCCAGCAGGTCACCGGCGGCATCCATACCGGCGAGCCGCTGCGCCCACGTGGCGCCGTCGCCGCGCCGCACGAGGGGTGGCGGGTCGGCGTCGAGGATGCGGGCGCCACCCAGCACGGAGTGCCGCCCCGGGTCACGCAGCACCAGGCGGTCGCCAAGGACCAGCGGCAGGCGCCTTTCGAGGATGAGCCGGGCGTGGTCGGCGCCGAATGGCCTGAGCCGGGCCGGCACCGACGCGGTTCCCACGTGCACCATGAGTTGTTCCGGCACGTCCGTATAGGCGACGCCCGAGGTGCGGTGAATGCCGACGACGCCGGTGGAGGGCCACGCGTCCGGAGTCACCAGGGCGTCTCCCCTGCGGATTTCTGCGGCAGCGACGTCGCGAAGGTTCAACGCCACCCGGCTGACCGGCATTACCGAGT
Organism: Arthrobacter sp. 05L45_2; assembly: GCF_056397525.1. NCBI lineage: Bacteria > Bacillati > Actinomycetota > Actinomycetes > Micrococcales > Micrococcaceae > Arthrobacter > Arthrobacter sp. 05L45_2. Next base: position 4,834 of record NZ_JBFTNO010000218.1, read on the forward strand.
CGCGGGCGGTGTCGCAGCTCTGCAGGCCGCGGATAACCACCGGGCGGGAATTGTCATGGCCGATCAGTTCCATCCGGTCACCCCGGGCAAGCGTTCCTGCCGCCAGCGTTCCGGTGACCACCGTTCCCGATCCGGTGATGGTGAAGGACCGGTCCACCCACAGCCGGACGCGCCCTGTGGGGGTAGGCGCAGGTATCCGGGCCAGGACGTCGTCGAGTGCAGCGCGCAGTTCGGGCAGACCGGTTCCGTCGAGGGCCGACACCGCGACTGCGGGCGCCCCCTGCAGCCCCGTTCCGCCCAGCTCTGCCCGGGTTCTGGCGAGTACGTCCGCGAGCCGGTCTCCCGAGGCCCGGTCCGCGCGGCTCAACACCACCACACCGTGCTCGATGCCGAGGGCGAGGACAGCATCGCGGTGATCGCTGGATTGCGCCTGCCACCCCTCATCGGCGGCGACGACGAAGCAGACGACCGGCGCCGGGCCGATTC
>NZ_JBFTNO010000219.1:0-5313 GCF_056397525.1 Arthrobacter sp. 05L45_2
GTGGAGTTCCCGGCGGCGCCTTCCGGCCGGCGGCTGATCAACAGCAGCGGCCCTGGGGGTTGCTGTCCTGCCGGTCCGTGCGGTCCCGCCAGAACGCCCGCTCGGCCAGGGGCGGGCCGTCATGGCCGGATGCCTGGTGGTGCTCCAGGTACTTTTTGTAGGCGTCAGCTCCGAAGACGCCACTGAAATAATCAGCAACGCTCCGGAAACCCGCGACGAGAACGTTCATTTTTGCAGCAACCGTCAGTGCCGGGCGGAGTGTTCGAGCCGCTGGTCGGCCGGGAGGTTCTTCCACTCCGCGCCGAGCTCCCGCTCAGCAGCAGTGGGGAAGAGGCCCGCCGGCGCGAAGACGCGGGACGGCTGGGCCGGATCCTCGTACTCCACGTTGGCGATCCCGGCCGAGGCGTTACGGAAAGCTTTCGCCGTCGCGATCAGTGCGGTGATGATGACGATGATGCTCAGCACCACGAAGATCACCGATAGCCAGCCCTGGATCATGGTGTTGCGGACCACGGCTTCCATGGCGGCCTGCGTCTTAGCCGTACCGAAGGAGGTCTTGCCGTCCGCCAGCGCCTTAGCGAAGGCGGCGTTATTGGCGAAGTATCCAACGGCGGGGACCGGCGAGAAGATCTTGTAGAAGCTCGCTGTGATGGTCACGACGGCGGCGAAGGCCAGCGGGAGCGCCACGATCCAGAGGTACTTGAAGGTGCCGCGCTTGGCCACGATCGCGAGCACCACGGACAGGGCGATGGCCGCGAGCAACTGGTTGGCGATGCCGAAGAGCGGGAACAGCGTGTTGATGCCGCCCAGCGGGTCGGTGACGCCCATCAGCAGCACCAGCCCCCATGCGGCCACCATCACCAGCGTGGCGAGCCACGCCCCGGGCCGCCAGGAGTGGTCCTTGAACTTCGGAACGAAGTTGCCGATCGAGTCCTRCAGCATAAAGCGGGCGACACGCGTACCGGCGTCGACCGCCGTCAGAATGAAGAGCGCCTCGAACATGATCGCGAAGTGGTACCAGAACGCCATCATGGCGGTGCCGCCGATGAACTGTTGCATGATGTGGGCGAGGCCGACGGCGAGGGTGGGCGCGCCGCCGGACCGGGAAATGATGCTCTGCTCCCCGACGTCCTTGGCGGTCTGCGCCAGGACATCCGGAGTGATGTTAACGCCGGCCAGGCCGAGGCTGTTGACCCACTGGGCGGCCGTTTCCACGGTTCCGCCGGTCAGTGCCGTGGGGGCGTTCATGGCGAAGTAGATGCCGCGGTCGATCGAGATGGCCGCCACGAGCGCCATGATGGCGACGAAGGATTCCATCAGCATGCCGCCGTAGCCGATCAGGCGCGTCTGGCGTTCCTTCTCGATCAGCTTCGGCGTCGTGCCGGAGGCAATCAGGGCGTGGAAGCCGGAGAGGGCGCCGCAGGCGATGGTCACGAACAGGAACGGGAAGACGGCTCCGGAGAAGACGGGGCCGTTGTCACGGGACGCGAACTCGCTGAAGGCCGGGACAGTGATCTCGGGCCGGACCACGATGATGGCCAGGGCCAGCATCACGATMACGCCGATYTTCATGAAKGTGGAGAGGTAGTCGCGCGGKGCCAGSAGCAGCCASACGGGCAGGATCGCGGCGATGAARCCGTAGATGATCAGGCCCCAGGCGATGGTGACCTTGTCCAGGTGGAAGAACGCGGCACCCCATTCGGTGCCTGCCACGGCGCCGCCGCCGATGATGGCGGCCATCAGGAGCACGAAGCCGATGAGCGAGACTTCCATAACCTTGCCGGGGCGAAGGTAGCGCAGGTAGACGCCCATAAAGAGGGCGATCGGAATGGTCATGCCGACGGAGAACACACCCCAGGGGCTCTCGCCGAGGGCGTTGACCACAACGAGGGCCAGGATGGCGACGATGATCACCATGATCAGGAGGGTGGCGATAAGTGCTGCGGTGCCGCCGATCACGCCGAGTTCCTCGCGTGCCATCTGGCCGAGCGAACGGCCGCCGCGACGCATGGAGAAGAAGAGGACGAGGTAGTCCTGGACGGCGCCAGCAAGGACGACGCCGATGATGATCCAGATGGTGCCGGGCAGGTAACCCATCTGGGCCGCGATGACCGGGCCCACCAGGGGTCCGGCGCCGGCGATGGCGGCGAAGTGGTGGCCGAACAGGACGTTACGGTCGGTGCGGACATAGTCCTTGCCGTCCGCCTTGTACTCGGCCGGGGTGGCGCGGCGGTCGTTGGGCCTGGTGATGTAGCGTTCGATCACCTTGGAGTAGAACCGGTAGCCGATCAGGTAGGTGCAGACCGAGGCGAACACGAACCAGATGGCGTTGACGGTCTCGCCGCGGACGATCGCGAGCATAAACCAGGCGACTCCGCCCAGCAGCGCGATGGCTACCCAGAGGGCGATTTTGGTGGGGGTCCACTTGCGCTCTTCGGCGTCGCGGACGGAATCGTCGACGGCGGTGGCCGGCAGCCCCGGCACCGGCGTGATGCCGTCGTCGGCGTCGTCGAGTTGCGCGGTGCTTGGCCCGCGGTCTGGCACTGTGCCCATGTCTCCTCCTTGAGAAACCCGTGGCCGATCAGCAGTCGGATCCGCCCATGGCACCCTATCAACGCCGTGATCGGTTGGGCCTGTCACCGCGGCCGCATTGCCATACGGCTCGTTGAGCGGCGCAGGGTCCGCGGTGAACGGCGTCACATGGGGCGCTCAGGCCGGGCCGGCGAGCTGCATCAGGCGGGCCTCGCACAGGTCCAGCCACCGGACCTCAGCCTCGGTCTGGAAGATCAGCGAGTCCAGGACCAGGAGCTTCGCGGTGTCCGCCGGGCGGGGGTGCACGACGCTCTCCCGCCGCGCTTTGGTGTACTCCTGCAGGGCCCGGATCGAGACGGCCCGCTGGGCCTGGATGAGTGCGCCGACGTCGACGCCCGGGAGGGTCAGCGCGAGGGCCAGTTTGATGGCGAGCTCGTTGCGGGGCGGGCTGGTACGGCCCACGGGCGCCCGGAACCAGTCCTGGGCCTCGGCGACGCCGGCGGCGGTGATGCTGTAGACGACGTGGCCCTCGCCGTCCGCGCCGTCTTTTTGCACGAGGCCGTCGCGTTCCAGCCGGTCGAGGGTGGTGTAGACCTGCCCGATGTTGAGGGGCCAGGACGAACCGGTGCGGTCCTCGAATTCGGTCCTGAGCTGATACCCGTAGCGCGGCCGGTCCTGCAGCAGCGCGAGAAGGCTGTGGCGGATAGACATGGTGCTCCCGAGGGTAGCTGGACGATGGTATACACGCGCCCCAAGACGCGTGTATACCCCGTATGGAATCACACTATCGTCGTTTGCCCCGGAGACCCGCATAGATATGCCGGACCGCGCATGCAATTGGTCACATCCTGCTACATGACCAGAAGTACCTTGCCCACGTGCTCACCGGAGTCGAAGTAGCGGTGCGCGGCCTGGACCTGGTCCAACGGGAAAGTCTTCGCGACCAGAGGGTGGATCCGCCCGTCCGCCAGCAAGGGCCAGACGGCGTCACGGACGGCGTTCATTATGACCGTCTTCTCCTCCACTGGCCGGGGCCGAAGTGAAGTCGCAATAATGGCAGCCCGCTTCCGGAGCAGCTGGCCGAGGTCCAGCTCCCCCTTGGTGCCGCCCTGCAGCCCGATCACGACCAGCCGGCCGTAGTCGGCCAGCGCGTCGACGTTCTGGCCGAGATATTTGGCGCCGACGACGTCGAGGATGACGTCCGCGCCTTTCCCGCCGTTCTGTTCGCGAAGGCTGTCCGGGAAGTGCTCCTCGGAGTAGTTGATGGCGATATCGGCACCGAGGAAGGCCTTCGCGGTGCCGACCTTCTCGGCCGAGCCGGCTGTGGTGGCCACGCTGGCGCCCAAGGCTTTGGCGAGCTGGATGGCCATAGTGCCGATGCCGCCGGTGGCCCCGTGGATCAGCACGGTCTCCCCCGCCTGGAGCTGGGCCGTCATGACCAGGTTCGAATAAACAGTGGCCGCGACCTCCGGCAACGACGCAGCGGTGACCAGGTCTACGCCGTCGGGAATCCTCAGCACCTGCCCGGCCGGAACCGCAACCTGGCCCGCATAGCCGCCGCCGGCCAGCAACGCCACCACTTTGTCCCCGACGGAGAACGGCTTGGTAACCCCCGGGCCAAACCCGGCGATCCGCCCGGACACTTCGAGTCCCGGGACCTCGGAGGCACCCGGAGGAGGCGGGTAGAAGCCCATACGCTGCTGCACGTCGGCCCGGTTGAGCCCGGCGGCAACGACGTCGATCAGCACCTCGCCGGGACCGGGCACCGGTGCCGGGACCTCCCGAAGTTCCAGGACCTCCGGACCGCCGGGCTCTGAGATGTAGACAGCCTTCATGGAGAACTCCCGATTCCTTACTGATTTCTTGCGGGCAGGGCGCCCGATGCACGCGGCACAGGCAGCACCCGTTTCCAGAGTAGGGGCCCCAACGGACGGCGTCTGCGAGCGCCGCCGCTTTTTTGTGGCTGCCTACCGGCTATGAAAGACTACTCGTTAGGGAAGGTTGTCCGAGCGGCCGATGGAGCTGGTCTTGAAAACCAGTGTGCGGTAACCCCGTACCAAGAGTTCGAATCTCTTACCTTCCGCGGACGCGCAATGATTTGCGCTGTTGAGGGGCCGGTTGGGGCAATCGCAAGGTTGCTCCGGCCGGCCTTTCCCGTCCCTCCCGGAGCCCGGCTTCCCGTTTCCCGCCGCCCGGTTTCCCGCCTCCCGGAGCGCAGACCACCGTCAGGCGGAGGGCTCCGCGGGTTCGACCAGCTCCACCGCATACGGCTTCGTCGCCGAGCGCCGCAGCGGAGGCCGCAGGCGCACCTGGTAGGGGCCGTCCCGGAAAATGGCGCGGGGATCCATCTGGATCACCAGCAGCGGCTGGTCCCTGCTGATGTCCACCCGCACCACCGTGCCGTCACGGCGCCCGTTGACCAGCAGCGGGGTGGCCGGCTCCACCGCGGTATTCCCGAGCAGTTCCCGGTTGCCTGCCGGAGCCCCGAGATAGAGGATGCCGTGCGCGCGCCCCACGACGGTCAGCGGGATGAGGAGGTTGGGCGTCGAGGCGTCGGGGGCGGGCGCGTCCGGTGCGGAGCCGCGGTGGCGGGATGCTTTCCGGGTTGCCGACGACGCCGCGGCCGCGGACCGGCTGCACTCCGGGCAGCGGGTGCGCTCCCCGACGTCGGCCAGCATCGTCACGAGAAGGCCGCGCGGCGCCGAGGCCCACTTGGCCGCCACTGAACCGCACCACCGGGTGTGGAACTCGTGCCCGTATTTCATGACGTAGACCTGGCCG
>NZ_JBFTNO010000220.1:0-5301 GCF_056397525.1 Arthrobacter sp. 05L45_2
ATGTTCCACCAGTCCGGCGGATGCTGCGACGGGTCGTCCCCCATGTGCTACCCGGCGGGGGAGTTCCTCACCGGCGACTCGGACGTGCTCCTGGGCCTGTTCGATATTTCGGACGGGCTCCAGCCCCAGCCGCTGGAGTTCTGGATGTCCAAGGAGCAGTTCAACTACTGGAGCCACACGCACTTGACGGTGGACGTCGTGACCGGCCGCGGCAGTGGTTTCTCCGTGGAAGCGCCCGAGGGAAAGCGCTTCCTGATCCGTTCGACCCTGATGGACTGGCCCGCCTAGCCGCCCCGGTCCGCGTTCGGTGGCGGCCCGACGTCTCACATAGTGGGATAAAAGCGGCCGTCCAGTGGATGGACACTATCCTTAATAGGTCTGTTTCCCCACCAGCTACCGAAATTTTGGACTTCCTATGAACCTTTTCCGGACCAAATCCATCGAGCAGTCGATTGCAGACGCCGATGAGCCCGGACGCAAGTTGAAGCGCTCGCTCAGTACTTGGGACCTGATGATCATGGGCGTCGCCGTTGCTGTCGGCGCCGGTATCTTCTCGGTCGGGGCCAAGGCTGCCGCCAACTTCGCCGGCCCGGCTGTCACCATTTCCTTCGCGATCGCCGCTGTCACCTGCGCCCTCGCCATCATGTGCTACGCCGAATTCGCCACGGCCATCCCGGTGGCGGGCTCGGCCTACGTCTTTACCTACGCCACCATGGGCGAGGTCCTCGCCTGGATTATCGGCTGGAACCTGATCCTGGAGCTCTTCACCGCGGCCGCCGTGATCGCCAAGTACTGGGGCATCTACCTCAGCAAGGTCTTCGCGCTGATGGGCCTGGACGTTCCGCCGTCGATCTCAGTGGGCGGCGTGGACCTGTTCTGGGGCGCCTTCCTCATTGTCGCCGTGTTTACCGTGCTGCTGGTGCTCGGGACAAAGCTGTCCGCCCGCGTCGGCAACGTGTTCACGCTGATCAAGATCGCCGTGGTGCTCTTCGTGATCGTCGTCGGCTTCAGCTATGTGAAGTTCGAGAACTACACCCCGTTCGTCCCGGCCTCCGAGCCTACCGGCGGCACCGGCGCCACCGACGTGCTCAAGCAGTCCTTCTTCGGCTTCCTCACTGGCGCGGCCCCCGCGCAGTACGGAACCCTGGGCATCTTCGCGGGCGCAGCGCTCGTCTTCTTCGCCTTCATCGGCTTCGACGTCGTCGCGACCTCCGCAGAGGAAGTCAAGAACCCGCAGAAGACCCTGCCGCGCGGCATCTTCGGCGGCCTGGCCATCGTCACCGTGCTCTACATCCTGGTCTCGCTCGCACTGACCGGCATGGTCTCCTACACCAAGCTGGCCGAGGCGAAGAACCCCACGCTGACCACCGCGTTCGAAGCCGTGGGCAACACCGACGCCGCCAAGGTCATCGCCTTCGGCTCCCTGGTGGGCCTCACCACGGTGATCATGGTGCTGCTCATGGGCCTCTCCCGTGTGGTGATGGCCATGAGCCGCGACGGCCTGCTGCCCCGGTCCCTTTCGAAGACCAGCACCATCCGGGCGACGCCGGCACGCCTCCAGATCATCTGCGGCGCCGCCGTGGCCCTGGTGGCCGGTCTCACCAACGTGGACCTGCTCGAGGAAATGATCAACATCGGCACGCTCTCCGCGTTCGTGATGGTCAGCCTCGGCATCCTGGTCCTCCGCCGGAAGCGCCCGGACCTGAAGCCCGCGTTCCGGGTGCCGTTCGGCAAGGTGCTGCCCGTGGTCTCGGCCGTGCTGTGCCTGTACCTGATGACCAACCTGGCCGTCGAAACCTGGATCTTCTTCGCCATCTGGCTGGTGATCGGCATTGTGATCTACTTCGCCTACGGCAAGCGGCACTCCCGCCTCAACGAGAAGTTTGCGGAGGCAAAGACGGCCGTCAACGGCCCGGACCACCAGGTCACAGACCACACCGGGCCGGCCGCCGCCACCGAGGACGAGGACTCCTTCACCCGCTCCTGAGCCGGTGCAGACGGCCGCGCATCAGCGTCCGCCCGGATTGACAACGCCGKGGCCGCACGAATCCGCTGGAAACTCCGGCGGGTCCGTGCCGCCCCGGCGTTTGTCGTCCCGGGCATCGGGGCCCCCGCGTAACCGTCAGGGGGCGGCGTAGCGGCCTTCCCACTCCACCAGCGGGCGCAGGTCCTCCCAGCGCCTGGCCACCTCCTCCACGGCGCCTGGACCGGCCAGCCAGCCGGGCTGGCCAAGGTTCACACCGGCCGTGAGGGACTTGTGCTTCAGCAACTCCGCCCGGGGATGGTCTTTCGCGAAGCCCCGCGGCACGGTCTTGAGTTGCTCGCCCTCGACCTCGTAGCCGGCGTCGGCGACCTTGGCCACGATCGCCTGCAGGGTCTCCCCGCTGGCGGGAGCGTCCACGGCGCCGCGGAAGCGTGCCACCTGGGCCGGCGTGGATGTGTGGCATCCGCCGCCGACCAGGAGCCCGTCGGCACTGAGCTGGAGGTAGAACCCCACCCCCTCGTCCAGCGCCGCGAAGGCGCCCTGCGCGGTCTTGTACGGCGATTTGTCCGCTGAGAACCGCACATCCCGGTTGGGGCGGAAGAGCTTTGCCGGGCCAAAACGCGGCTCCAACTCGGCCAGCAGCAGGGTAAGCGGTTCCTTCACGGCGGCGTCGTACACAGGCTTGTGTTCCAGCCACCAGTCGCGGTTGTTGTTCTCTTCGAGGTCGGCGTAAAACCGGAAGGCGTCCGCCGGAATGCCTGTAAATGCGCTCATGGTCAAATCCTACGGAGCCGCCGTCCGCGGAGGCGAGCAGAATCCCCGGCCATGTGGATAACGCCAAACGCCCCGCCACGGAGTCCGTGGCGGGGCGTTTGTTGTGGCGGGGATTAGACCTTGTTGGCGGCCTCAGCGTCGGACTCCACCTGGCCGGCACCCAGGTTGGCGCGCAGCTTGGCGCCGAGTTCGGCGTCGACGTTGGTCCAGTACTGGATGGCACGTTCCCGGATGGCCGCGCTCTTGACGCCGCTCACCGCACCGGTGATGGTGTCCAGCAGGCGGGCCTTGGCGCCGTCGTCGTACACCTCGCGGTACAGCGTGCCGGCCTGGCCGAAGTCGCTGTCCTCAGCGTGCAGGGAGTGCGCGGAGAGCGTCAGCTCGCCGTCGTGCTCCCAGCCACCGGCCGGGGACTGCGGCTCCACGGCAGCGGGGCCGCCGAAGGAGTTCGGGGCGTACACCGGCACGGAGGGGGCGTTGAAGTGGTACCGGCCGGCGCCGTCCTGGCTGTAGTTGTTGACCTGGCTCTTGGGCAGGTTCACCGGCAGCTGGGCGTGGTTGGTGCCCACGCGGTAGCGGTGCGCGTCGGCGTAGGAGAAGATGCGGGCCTGCAGCATCTTGTCCGGGGAGGCGGCGATGCCCGGCACGAAGTTCGACGGCGCGAAGGTGGCCTGCTCGATCTGCGCGAAGTAGTTCTCCGGGTTCTTGTTCAGCTCCATGGTGCCGACCTTGATCAGCGGGTAGTCGCTGTGCGGCCACACCTTGGTGAGGTCGAACGGGTTGAAGCGGTAGGTCTTGGCGTCCTCGTACGGCATGACCTGGACGTGCAGCTCCCAGGAGGGGAAGTTGCCGGCGGCGATGTTCTCCTGCAGGTCGCGGATGTAGAAGTCCGCGTCCGAGCCGGCCAGTGCCTCGGCGTCGTCGCCGCTCATGGACTTCACGCCCTGGTTGGACTTGAAGTGGTACTTGACCCAGAAGCGCTCGCCCGCGGCGTTGATCCACTGGTAGGTGTGCGAGCCGTAGCCCTGCATTTCACGCCAGGAAGCCGGCAGGCCGCGGTCGCCCATGAGCCAGGTGACCTGGTGGGCGGACTCGGGGGAGAGGGTCCAGAAGTCCCACTGCATGTCGGCATCGCGCAGGTGCGTGCCCGGAAGGCGCTTCTGCGAGTGGATGAAGTCCGGGAACTTGATGCCGTCGCGGATGAAGAACACCGGGGTGTTGTTGCCGACGAGGTCGTAGTTGCCCTCAGTGGTGTAGAACTTCACGGCGAACCCGCGGGGGTCGCGCCAGGTGTCGGGGGAGCCGTTTTCGCCGGCGACGGAGGAGAAACGGATGAGCATGTCCGTCTCGGTGCCCGGCTGGAACAGGGCGGCCTTGGTGTAGCGGGAAACGTCCTCGGTGGTCTTGAAGGTACCGAACGCGCCGCCGCCCTTGGCGTGCACCACACGCTCCGGCACGCGCTCGCGGTTGAACTGGGCGAGCTTCTCCACGAGGTAGTGGTCGGTCAGGATGATCGCGCCGTCGGCGCCGACGGACTGCGAGTGCGCGTCGGAGGTGACGGGGGCACCGGCTTGGGTCGTGGATACTGCGGGCGCAGAGATGTTCTGAGTCATCATTCTCCTATTTCGGGTTCTAACTTAGTTACGGTCGGCGGAAAGTGTTTGGGTGCGCTGGCAGTCCTCGCAAATGCCCTGGTACAGGACATCCGCAATCTGGATGGTCATCGGCTTGGAACCGGCATCCCAGTGCGGGGTGAGGCACGGCGCATGGCCGACGGCGCAGTCCACGTCTTCGACGCGGCCGCAGCTGATGCAGACGGCATGGTGGTGGTTGTCGCCCACCCGCGTCTCATAGAGGGCCGGGGAGTGCGGCGGCTCGAAGCGGCGCAACATCTGCAGCCCGGTCAGGTCGCCGAGGACGACGTACACCGACTGGGCGGTCAGTTCCGGCAGCTCCTCGCGGGCGGCGGCCAAGATGGCGTCCGCCGGCGAATGCGGATGGCGTGCGACGGCGGCCAGCACGGCCAGCCGCTGTTTGGTCACGCGGCGGCCGTGGGCGCGCAGGGCCGTGGCCCATGCCTCGCTGCTGTCCGCGGAATCCATCATGGCCCCATTCAAACACTTATTCTTAGTTGTTCACAATAAGGGCGGGCTTATTTCAGCCGGGCGTCCCACTAGAGTTGCCGGGTGGGGAAATTCTTGGCGGACATCACGCCGTTACGCGAGAGTCCGGCGTTCCGCCGCCTGTGGCTGGGATCAGCCGCCTCCGCCCTGGGCAGCCAGCTCACCCTCGTGGCCGTGAGCCTGGAGGTCTACCGCCTCACCCAGGACAGCCTCTACGTGGGCCTGCTGAGCATCTTCGCCCTGGTTCCGCTGGTGATTGGCGGGCTGCTGGGCGGGTCCATCGCGGACGCCCACGACCGCCGCAAGGTAGCCTTGCTCGCCTCCGCCGTCCTGTGGCTCACCACCGTCGGGCTCGCGCTGCAGGCCTGGCTGCACCTGGGCAACGTCTGGCTGCTGTACGCCATGGTCGCGGTGCAGAGC
>NZ_JBFTNO010000221.1:0-5247 GCF_056397525.1 Arthrobacter sp. 05L45_2
CCCCCCAAGCTGCTCGCAGGCTTCGAGGACCGCATGAAATCCCGCTTCGAATGGGGCCTGCTGACCGACATCCAGCCCCCGGAACTGGAAACCCGTATCGCGATCCTCCGCAAGAAGGCCCTCAGCGAAGGGCTCTCGGCCCCCGACGACGCCCTGGAGTACATCGCGTCGAAGATCGCCAGCAACATCCGCGAACTCGAAGGAGCCCTCATTCGCGTCACGGCCTTCGCCAGCCTGAACCGGCAGCCGGTGGACGTGGCCCTCGCCGAGATGGTGCTCAAGGACCTCATCACCGACGACGGCGCCCAGGAGATCACGTCGGCCCAGATCCTGACCCAGACGGCCGACTACTTCAAGCTCAGCATGGAAGAGCTCTGCAGCAAGTCCCGCACCCGGACCCTGGTGACCGCCCGGCAGATCGCGATGTACCTCTGCCGGGAACTCACGGACATGTCGCTGCCGAAGATCGGCCAGGAGCTTGGCGGCCGCGACCACACCACGGTGATCCACGCAGACCGGAAGATCCGCGAACTGATGGCCGAGCGCCGAGTGATCTACAACCAGGTGACGGAACTGACCAACCGGATCAAGCAGCAGCAGCGCAATTCCTGAGCTTCGGCGTCGCGCACTCTTACCTTATTAACAGGGGGCTGTGGACAACCCTGTGGATAGTTAAGGGGACAACCGGCCTTAATGGGCTTAAAACCCTTAAGCCGTCTGTGGATCGGCGAAACGGCCAAAAATGTTGTCCCCATCCACACCCTGTTTAAAACCTGCTCCGCCCACAGTCCATGAACAGGGCTTAACCGCGGATCCCAGCGCTCAGAACAGGTTATCCACAGTTTCCACAGCAGTTATTAACACTACTAATCCCAAGAAAATGAAATTCCCTCAAACAACAGTTTCTTGCCGCCCAACCTCGCCCCACCCCGGACCCTCCTGAACCAACCCACTCCGGCCTGGCCGGGAACCACACTGGTGTAACCCGGGGATGGGAGAACTCCGATGTTGGGGCTAAGCTGTCTGCAGTGCGTCCGTCCCGGACACTCTTTGTCATTCGCAGCCCGGCAGCGGGATGCGGAGGCAGGGCGGCCGGGGTGCATGCACTTGCCTTTTGACGGATCGGGCACCACGCCCGGAGCCGCAATGGCCCAGTGATTTATCAGCGATGTCAGCAGCAATGAAAGGCGGCACCCTTCCGTGAAGTTCAGAGTCGAACGGGACGTCCTGGCCGAAGCCGTGACCTGGACCGCCCGGTCGTTGTCTCCGCGGCCGCCTGTTCCCGTGCTTTCCGGGCTGCTCCTCAAAGCCGAGGCCGGCACTGTCAGCCTTTCGAGCTTTGACTACGAAACCTCGGCCCGCCTGGAAATTCCCGCCGACATCACCACCGAGGGCACCATTCTGGTTTCCGGCCGCCTGCTGGCCGACATTTGCCGCAGCCTGCCCTCCGCCCCGGTGGAAATTGAGACCGACGGCAACAAAGTCACCCTCACCTGCCGGCGAAGCAGCTTCCACCTGGCAACCATGCCCGAGACCGAATACCCGCCGCTGCCGGCCCTGCCGCCGATCAGCGGTACCGTGCCCGGCGACTCCTTCGCCCAGGCCGTGTCCCAGGTGATCATCGCCGCCAGCAAGGACGACACCCTGCCGATCCTCACCGGTGTCCGGATGGAGATCGAGGACGATCTCATCACGTTGCTGGCCACCGACCGCTACCGCCTCGCCATGCGCGAGGTTCCGTGGAAGCCGGCGACGCCGGGGATTTCCACCAGCGCGCTGGTGAAGGCCAAGACACTCAACGAGGTCGCCAAGACCTTGGGCGGCAGCGGGGATATCAACCTCGCGCTGGCCGACGATGACAGCCGGCTGATCGGCTTCGAAAGCGGCGGCCGCACCACCACGTCGCTGCTGGTGGACGGGGACTACCCGAAAATCCGGTCGCTGTTCCCGGATTCCACGCCGATCCACGCCACCGTCCAGACCCAGGAGCTGGTGGAGGCCGTCCGCCGTGTCTCGCTGGTGGCTGAACGTAACACCCCGGTGCGCCTGGCCTTCACTGAGGGCCAGCTGCACCTTGACGCCGGCACCGGCGAGGACGCGCAGGCATCCGAAGAACTTGAAGCGCAGCTGACCGGAGAAGAAATCACGGTCGCGTTCAATCCGCACTACCTGATCGAGGGCCTGAGTGTCATCGAGACCAAGTTCGTGCGTTTCTCCTTCACCACGGCCCCGAAACCGGCGATGATCACCGCCCAGCAGGACGCCGACGGCGAGGACCAGGATGACTACCGCTACCTGGTCATGCCGGTCCGCCTTCCCAACTAAGGCGCGATCCTCCGCCTACCCGCACCACCAGCGCAGAAAAGAGTTCACACCGTGCACATCGGACTAATCGGCCTTGGAAAAATGGGCAAAAACATGCGCGAGCGGCTGCGCCAGGGCGGCATCCAGGTCACGGGTTTCGACCGCAATCCTGATGTCACCGACGTAGCCACCGTCGATGACTTGATTGCCGCCCTGCCGACGCCCCGGCTGGTCTGGGTCATGGTGCCCTCCGGTGACATCACCGACGCCGTCATCACCGAGCTCGGCGACAAGCTCGACGCCGGTGACCTCGTGATCGACGGCGGTAACTCCCGGTTCACCGAAGACCAGAAGCACGGCGCCGCGCTGGCTGCCAAGGGGATCCGCTTCGCCGACTGTGGCGTCTCCGGCGGTGTCTGGGGCCTGCAAAACGGCTACGGCCTGATGGCCGGCGGCGACCCGGCAGATATCGAACGTGCCCTGCCGGTCTTTGATGCGCTCCGCCCCGAGGGCGACCGCGCTGACAGCTTTGTCCACGTGGGCGGCGTCGGCGCCGGGCACTACGCGAAGATGGTGCACAACGGCATCGAGTATGGCCTGATGCAGGCGTACGCGGAAGGCTACGAACTGCTCGCCGCCAAGGACATCGTCACCGACCTGCCCGGCACTTTCCGCGCCTGGCAGAAGGGCACGGTCGTCCGGTCCTGGCTGCTGGACCTGATGGTCAAAGCACTGGACGAGGATCCGGGCCTGGAAACCATCGATGACTATGTCGAGGACTCCGGCGAAGGCCGCTGGACCGTGGAAGAAGCTATCGCCAACGCCGTCCCGGCGCCCGCCATCACGGCGGCCCTGTTTGCGCGCTTCTCTTCCCGCGAGGACAGCTCACCGGCCATGAAGATGGTCTCGGCCCTGCGCCACCAATTCGGCGGGCACGCCACCCGCCCGGCCAAGTAATCCCTGGAATCCTGAAAACTGCGTGTACCTAGAACACCTTTCGCTGACGGATTTCCGCAGTTACGCCCAGGTGGACCTCAGCCTGTCCCCGGGTGCGACGGTCCTTGTGGGTTCCAACGGCATCGGGAAGACCAACCTGATGGAAGCGATCGGCTACCTCGCCACCCTCAGCTCCCACCGGGTCAGTACCGACGCTCCGCTGCTGCGGTTCGGCACCGAACGGGCGATGATCCGGGCCCGGCTGGTCCGCGCCGGCCAGCCCACGGTTCTGGAACTGGAAATCAACGGCGGACGCGCCAACCGGGCCCGGATCAACCGCAGCAACCCGGTGCGCGCCCGGGACATTCTGGGAATCTGCCAGACGGTCCTTTTCGCGCCTGAGGATCTGGCCCTGGTCAAAGGGGACCCGTCCAACCGGCGCAGGTTCCTCGACGAACTGCTGGTCAGCCTGGTCCCGCGGCACGCCGCCACCCGCAGCGATTACGACCGGGTGCTCAAACAACGCAACGCGTTGCTTAAATCCGGCCGTGCAGGCAAATTCACGGCAGGGCATGAAGCAACACTGGATGTGTGGGACCAGCACATGGCGCGGGCCGGCGCGGAACTGCTGCACGCCAGGCTCGAGCTGGTGGAATTGCTCCAGCCACACCTGAAAAATGCTTACGCCCAGCTCACGGACGGTTCCAAGGCAGCCGGCGCGGTGTACCGCTCCACCCTCCAGGGCATGTCCGACGACGACGAATCCGTCGGTCCGGCGTCGGGCACCGAGCCGCCCGACGTGGCGGAGGACCTCCGCACACTCGGCGTGGAGGAGTTGACCGATCGCTACATCAAGGCGTTCGCGGCGTCGCGCCGCAGGGAGCTCGAGCGCGGAATTTCCCTGGTGGGCCCGCACCGCGACGAACTCGAACTGATCCTGGGGCAGGCGCCAGCCAAGGGCTATGCCTCCCATGGTGAAACCTGGTCCATGTGTCTGTCGCTTCGGCTGGCCTCCTACTACGTCATGCTGGACGACGCCCGCACCGGAGGGTCCGCGCCGATCCTGATCCTCGATGACGTTTTTGCCGAGCTTGATGTCCAGCGGCGGCGTAAACTGGCGGCCATAGTATCCGGCGCGGAACAGGTCCTGGTGACCGCCGCCGTCGAGGACGACATCCCGGCGGAACTGGCCGGGCGGCGGGTCAAGGTCATTCCCGGAGGAATCGATGAGCCGGACAACCAATGAATAAGGGCACCGACGGCGGCCTGCAGCCGGGCCGGGATCCTGACGAGATTGATGCTGCCCAATCGGCTCTGAACCGCATGCGGGACGCTGCGGCAGCCCGCGGCGAAATCCGCCGGAAAGCGCCCCCGCGGCCGGGAACCACCCAAAAACCCGCACGCGGCGGCACCCGCGGATTCAGCCAGTTCCACGGCACCGGACGGGATCCCCTGGGACTCGGGAAGGTCGTGGGACGGCTCGTCGCCGAGCGCGGCTGGTCATCGCCCGTGGCCGTGGGATCGGTAATGGCCCAGTGGCCGGCCCTGGTGGGGCCCGAAATTTCAGCCCACTGCATCCCCGAGAGCTTTACAGACACCACACTGCACGTCCGCTGCGATTCCACGGCCTGGGCCACGCAGCTTCGGCTCCTGAGCCTGAGCCTGCTGGAAAAGTTCCGCCTGGAACTGGGCGAGGGCGTGGTGACCAGCATCCAAGTGCTCGGCCCGGCGGCCCCCAGCTGGCGAAAAGGTGCCCGCACCGTCAACGGCCGCGGCCCGCGCGACACCTACGGATAACCACGTCCGGCCTCCGGGTATGAAGCACTTCTTCCAAAACTATTGAAAAATGCCCTAACGCCGTGTAGGGCGCTTTAAGGCCCCGGACTCGTATAGGCACCCAGCAGGAGTACCCCTGGGCGCGTGCAGGGGGAACGAGCGGCCTCTCAGCGGCATTTAGACCGCCGTTTGGGCCTCCAGAATGCGGGTTTCCGTCCTATAACACGGTAG
>NZ_JBFTNO010000222.1:0-5139 GCF_056397525.1 Arthrobacter sp. 05L45_2
GCCGAGCGGCGTCTCACCCTTGACGTTGCCGAGCGGCGTCTCACCCTTGACGTTGGCACGGAAGATATCGCCGGTGGAGATCGCAACGACGCCGAGGCGCTCCGAAATGCGTTCCGCCTGCGTTCCCTTGCCGGAACCGGGAGGTCCGATAATCAACATTCTCGTCATCGCAAAAGCCCTTCGTAGTGACGCTGCTGTAGCTGCGCATCAATCTGCTTGACGGTCTCCAAACCTACGCCCACCATGATCAGGATCGAGGTGCCACCGAACGGGAAGTTCTGGTTGGCGTTGATCAGGACCAAGGCGATCAGCGGGATCAGGGCCACAAAGCCCAGGTAGATCGCGCCGGGCAGGGTGATCCTGGAAAGCACATACTGCAGGTAATCTGCGGTCGGCTTGCCGGCACGGATACCCGGAATGAAGCCGCCGTACTTCTTCATGTTGTCAGAAACTTCCTCAGGGTTGAAAGTGATCGCAACATAGAAGTAGGTGAAGAACACAATCATGGCGAAGTACAGGGCCATGTAGATGGGGTGGTCACCGCGGGTCAGGTTGTTGTTGATCCACTCGACCCAGGGGGCTACAGGCTCCCCCGGTGCGGGCCGGTTGAACTGCGAGATCAGGCCCGGCAGGTACAGCATCGAGGACGCGAAGATGACAGGCACGACGCCGGCCATGTTCACCTTGATGGGGATGTACGTGCTGGTGCCGCCCACCGTGCGGCGGCCGATCATGCGTTTGGCGTACTGCACCGGGATCCGGCGCTGAGACTGCTCGACGAAGACCACCAGTGCCACGGTCAGCAGGCCGATGACCAGGACCATAAAGAAGGTGCCCGGGCCCTGGGCCTTCCAGATCGCGCCCAGGGACGTCGGGAAGCCGGCAGCGATGGAGGTGAAGATCAGCAGCGACATGCCGTTGCCCACACCCTTCTCGGTGACGAGCTCGCCCATCCACATGATCAGGCCGGTGCCGGCCGTCAGGGTGATGACGATCAGGATGGTGGTGATGATGCTCGCGTCCGGAATGATCGGCAGCTGGCAGTTCGGCAGGAGCTGGCCGGAACGGGCCAGGGACACCAGCGTCGTGGCATTGAGCAGGCCCAGCGCGATGGTGAGGTACCGGGTGTACTGGGTCAGCTTGGACTGGCCCGAGGCGCCCTCTTCGTAGAGCTGCTGGAACCGGGGAATGACCACGCGGAGCAGCTGGACGATGATGCTGGCGGTGATGTAGGGCATGATCCCGAGCGCGAAGATCGAGACCTGCAGCAACGCACCCCCGCTGAACAGGTTGACGAGCTGGTAGATCCCGCCCGAGGTCTGACCGTTCTGCAAGCATTGCTGGACATTCTGGTAGCTCACACCAGGCGAGGGGATGAAGGCACCCAAGCGGAAGATTGTGATGATTCCCAGCGTGAACAACAACTTGCGTCGCAGATCAGGCGTGCGAAAGGCCCGGCCAAATGCGCTAAGCAAGCGTCCTCCTGAGTAATAAGTAAAGTCGTGTGAGATAGGTCAAATAAACCCAACAACCGAGTCTAACGGGTCGATGCGCCCGCCGAACAATCGGCAGGGCGGGAAAAAAGAAAAAACCCCCGGTACCAGGGGCCGGAGCCCCTGGTACCGGGAGTTTTTCACAACGGGCTAATGCCCCGCCGCCTCATTAGAGGGCGGTGGTGCTTCCGCCTGCTGCGGCAATCTTTTCTGCGGCGCTGGCCGAGAATGCGTGGACGGTGACGTCAACCTTGACGGTGATGTCGCCGGTGCCCAGCACCTTGACGGGCTGGTTCTTGCGAACGGCACCCTTTTCGACCAGGTTCTCCACGGTGACTGCGCCACCTTCCGGGAACAGCTCGTTGAGCTTGTCCAGGTTTACAACCTGGAACTCAACCCGGAACGGGTTCTTGAAGCCGCGCAGCTTCGGCAGGCGCATGTGCAGCGGCAGCTGGCCGCCGGCAAAGCCAGCCTTGATCTGGTAGCGGGCCTTCGTACCCTTGGTACCGCGACCAGCGGTCTTACCCTTGGAGCCTTCACCACGACCAACGCGGGTCTTGGCGGTCTTGGCACCCGGGGCGGGACGCAGGTGGTGAACCTTCAGTGCGTTCTGCTTCTCAGCAGCGGCGCCCTGTGCCTTTTCGGYGGTGTTCTTCTCTGCCATTTACTTCGCCTCCTCTACCTTTACCAGGTGCGGAACCGTGTTGAGCATCCCGACGGTCACGGCGTCGGCGGTGCGGACAACGGTGTGTCCGATCCGCTTCAGGCCGAGGGACCGCAGGGTGTCGCGCTGGTTCTGCTTGCCGCCAATGGCGGACTTGATCTGAGTGATCTCCAACTGGGCGTCGGAGGGAATCAGGTTCTTAGCCATGACTCAGACACCTGCCTTCTGGTTCAGGAGAGCCTTCACCATTGCCGGCGGAGCGATCTCGTCGAGCGGGAGGCCGCGGCGTGCTGCCACTGCTGCCGGCTCTTCGAGGCGCTTCAGGGCATCAACGGTCGCGTGAACGATGTTGATSGCGTTGGAGGAACCGAGCGACTTGGAGAGGATGTCGTGGATACCCACGCACTCCAGTACYGCRCGGACCGGACCACCGGCGATAACACCGGTACCGGCGGAAGCCGGACGCAGCAKRACAACGYCTGCAGCMGCYTCACCCTGGACGCGGTGCGGAATGGTGTTGCCGATGCGGGGAACGCGGAAGAAGGACTTCTTGGCTTCTTCAACGCCCTTCGCGATAGCGGCGGGTACTTCCTTGGCCTTGCCGTAGCCGACGCCGACCATACCGTTGCCGTCACCGACGACGACGAGGGCGGTGAAGCTAAAGCGACGACCACCCTTGACGACCTTGGAAACACGGTTGATGGTTACGACGCGCTCTACGAACTGGCTCTTCTCGGCTTCGCGGCCGCCGTCGCGGCCACCACGGCCACCACGGTCGCCACGGCCCTGGCCGCGGTCGCCACGCTCGCCACGACGGGCGCCACCACGGCGGTCGTCAGTGGTAGCAGGCGCAGCGGTCTCAGTTGCCGGAGCAGCTACAGCTTCAGTCACCTGAATGTCCTTTTCGTTATTTTCGGTCACAGTGCCAGCCCACCTTCACGTGCGCCGTCAGCGACGGCGGCGATCCGGCCGTGGTACTTGTTACCACCGCGGTCGAAGACAACAGCTTCGATACCGGCAGCCTTGGCACGCTCGGCGACGAGCTCGCCAACGCGCTTGGCCTTGGCGGTCTTGTCACCGTCGAATGCACGAAGGTCGGCTTCCAGAGTGGACGCGCTCGCTACGGTCAGGCCCTTGGTGTCATCGACAACCTGGACGAATACGTGRCGGGCSGARCGGTTGACAACCAGACGCGGTCGTACAGCCGTACCGGAGATGCGCTTGCGGATACGAAGCTGGCGGCGGCTGCGCTGGGCAGACTTGCTCTTGTTCGTACGCTTCTTGTTAATTGCGATGGCCATGGTTACTTACCAGCCTTTCCGACCTTGCGGCGGATGACTTCGCCGGCGTAGCGGATGCCCTTGCCCTTATAGGGGTCCGGCTTCCGCAGCTTGCGAATGTTGGCAGCAACCTCGCCGACCTGCTGCTTGGAGATACCTGAGACAGAGAGCTTGGTCGGGGTCTCAACTGCAAAGGTGATGCCGTTCGGAGCCGAGACGTTGACCGGGTGGCTGTAGCCCAGAGCGAACTCCAGGTCAGAACCCTTGGCCTGGACGCGGTAACCGGTACCGACAATCTCAAGCTTCTTCTCGTAGCCTGCGGTAACACCCTGGATCATGTTGGCGATCAGGGTGCGGGTCAGGCCGTGCAGCGAACGTGAGGCGCGCTCGTCGTTCGGGCGGGCGACGGTCAGGGTGCCATCTTCCAGGGTGACCTCGATCGGGCTGGCCACAGTGTGGTTCAGCTCGCCTTTGGAACCCTTGACAGTGACGACAGAGCCGTCAACCTTGACCTCAACGCCGGCGGGAACGGTGATGGGGAGACGTCCAATACGTGACATTATTCTCTTCCTTTCCCGTTACCAGACGTACGCGAGGACTTCGCCGCCCACGCCCTTCTTGCCGGCCTGCTTGTCAGTCAGGAGGCCGGAAGAGGTGGACAGGATAGCGATACCCAGGCCACCCAGCACGTGCGGCAGGTTGGTGGACTTTGCGTAAACGCGCAGTCCCGGCTTGGAAATACGACGAACGCCAGCGATGGAACGCTCGCGGTTCGGACCGAACTTGAGCTCGAGGGTCAGCTTCTTGCCGACCTCCGCGTCTTCTTCCTTCCAGGAGGCAATAAAGCCTTCTGCCTTCAGGATGTCAGCAACGCGTGCCTTGAGCTTGCTGTAAGGCATAGACACGGAATCGTGGTATGCCGAGTTTGCATTGCGCAGACGCGTAAGCATATCTGCGACAGGATCTGTCATAGTCATGGTGGGCTCTTGCCCTTCCTCATAACGGTTTCCGCTGCGGTGCCTTATCGAACAAGTTCGAACACCAGGCAGCCGGACCTTTTACGTAGTTAGATTAATCTTCGGTCTTGAACGGGAAGCCAAGCGCCTTGAGCAGCGCGCGGCCTTCGTCGTCGGTCTTGGCAGTGGTCACGACAGTGATGTCCATACCGCGAACGCGGTCGATGGAATCCTGGTCGATCTCGTGGAACATAACCTGCTCGGTCAGACCGAAGGTGTAGTTGCCGTTGCCGTCGAACTGCTTGCCGCTGAGGCCCCGGAAGTCGCGGATACGCGGCAGTGCCAGCGTGACCAGACGGTCCAGGAATTCCCACATACGGTCGCCACGCAGAGTTGCGTGCGCACCGATCGGCATGCCTTCGCGCAGCTTGAACTGTGCGATCGACTTGCGGGCCTTGGTTACCTGCGGCTTCTGGCCGGTGATCAGGGTCAGATCGCGGACAGCGCCGTCGATCAGCTTGGAGTCCTTGGCGGCATCTCCAACACCCATGTTCACAACGACCTTCACCAGACGGGGAACCTGGTTGACGTTCTCGTACTTGAATTCCTCAACGAGCGAGCTCTTGATGGAATCCGCGTACTTGGTCTTCAGACGAGGAACGATCTTGCTTACCGGAGTCTCGAGAGTCTCAGTCATTAGATGTCCTTCCCTGAGCTCTTGGCCACGCGGACACGCACTTCACGCT
>NZ_JBFTNO010000223.1:0-5110 GCF_056397525.1 Arthrobacter sp. 05L45_2
AGGTAGATCTCCAGCGGGAGCGTCCGGGTGACGCCCTGCAGGCTGCCGGCGAAGGTCAGGGTCGCGCCGAATTCGCCGAGGCTGCGGGCGAAAGAGAGGACCGCGCCGGAGGCCAGCCCGGGAAGCACCAGCGGAAGGGTGACGCGCCGCAGCACCGTGGTGGGTCCGGCGCCGAGGGTGGCCGCGACCGCCTCGTACCGGCTTCCGGCGGAGCGCAGGGCACCCTCGAGGCTGACCACCAGGAACGGCAGGGCCACGAAGGTCTGCGCCAGCACCACCGCCGTCGTCGAAAACGCGATCTGGATGCCCGCCACCTCAAGGCTCCGGCCCAGCAGGCCCTGCCGGCCAAAGGTGTACAGCAGGGCGATGCCGCCCACMACCGGGGGCAGCACCAASGGCAGCAGCACAAASGAGCGGAGCAGCCGCTGGCCCCGGAAGTCCTCGCGGGCCAGCACCAGGGCCAGCGGAATGCCGAGCAGCACACAKAGCACGGTGCTCGCCGCGGCGGTGCGGAGGCTGAGCCCCAGGGCGGTCAGCGAGGCGTCCGAGGTGAGCAGCGGGACGAAGTTGGGCCAGTCCACCCTGGCCACCATCGCGGCTAGCGGCAGCAGGACAAACAGCGCCCCGACGGCGGCGACGGCCAGCACCCAGCGCGGGATGCCGCTGTAGCCGTGCCGTGTCACGGTTTGCCGAACCCCGCGTCGGCCAGCACCTGCCGGCCCTGCGTCCCGGTGACCAGCGCAATGAACGCGGCCGCGAGGTCCTTGCCTTTACTGGTTTTCACGCCGGCGATCGGATACCGGTTGACTGCGGAGGCCGACTCGGGGAACGGGATGCCGGTGACCTTGGTCCCTGCGGCCCGGACGTCGGTGACATAGACGAGCCCGGCGTCGGCCTCGCCGGAGGTGACCTTGCCCAGCACGTCGGTCACGGACGATTCCTCGCTCACCGGCGTCAGCCGCACCCCGGACTTACCCTCGATCGACTTTGCGGCGGCCCCACAGGGGACCTGCGCGGCGCACATCACCACCTTGACCCCGGGCCGGGCGAGGTCGGCGAAGGATCCGATTTTCGCGGGGTTTGACGGCGGCACGGCAATCTCCAGGACGTTGCTCGCGAAGTTCGCGGGGGTACCGTCCACCAGGCCTGCGCCGGCGACCTTGTTCATGTTTTTCACATCCGCCGAGGCGAATACATCGGCGGGCGCACCCTGGTCCAGCTGGGTGGCGAGGTCAGCGGATCCGGCGAAGCTCAGGGCCACTTTGGTCCCGGGGTGGCTGGCCYCGAAGTCCTTGGCCAGCGCGGTGAACGGTGCTTTGAGCGAGGCCGCCGCGAAGACCGTGAGGGTGTTGGCCGCCTGTCCCCCGCCGACCGCACCACTTCCGCCGGCCGGGGCGGCGCAGGCCGCGGCACCGGCGGCCAGGATTCCGGCCAGCACGAGCGAAGCCACTTTCAGGTGCAGTCTCATGCCAGGGCCTTCCCGTGCGGGCTTTCGATGATCACCGTGGTGGCTTTGACGACGGCGGTGGCCACGGATCCGAGTTCCAGGCCAAGGTCGCGGACCGCCTCGCTGCTCATCAGCGAGACCACCCGGAACGGCCCGCACTGCAGTTCCACCTGCGCCATCACCGTGTCCGTGGTGATGGCCGTGACCAGCCCGACGAAGCGGTTCCGGGCCGAACTCCCGGTCCGGGCCGGGTCCTCGGGCAGTTTGGACTGTTCCCGCGCGAGAGTGGCGAGCTCCAAACCGTCGACGGCGAGCCGGCCCGCCTCATCCTTCAGCGGCGTCAGGCTTCCGCTTTCGGTCCAGCGCCGGACGGTATCGTCGCTGACGCCCAGGAACCGGGCCGCTTCGGAAACGCGAAAAGTAGGCATGGGTTCACTCTAACCCGCATTTGCGGACAAATTGCCCCAATAGTGCCCGCATCATCGGAAGTCGACGACAGCCGGGGCAGAACCTGCTGCCGCGGCGGCAAACGGCCGGCTGTAGCCCTGCCCCGGCCATCCGCCGTACGATTCGGGGGTGGGGGGAGCCGCGGTCGGCTAGGGAGCACTGCCATGAAATGGGTCAGGCCAGAGAGCCCGGACTATGACGAAACTCGAAAACTCTTCAACGCGATGATCGACCGGCGCCCGGCCGTCATCGCCCAGTGCGCGGACCCTGCCGACGTGGCCGACGCGCTGTCCTACGCCCGGGACAACAACCTCGACGTCGCGGTCCGCGCCGGCGGCCACTCCGTGGCCGGGATGTCCACCAACGATGACGGGCTGGTGGTGGACGTCCGCCCGATGAAATCCATCAGCGTGGACCGGGAGAACCGCACGGTCACAGTCGGGGCCGGGGTGAACTGGGGCGAATTCGACCGCGCCACCCAGGAACACGGCCTGGCCAGCACCGGCGGCCGCGCCTCCACGACCGGGGTGGCCGGGTTTACGCTCGGCGGCGGTTCGGGGTGGCTGGAGCGCTCGTTCGGTTTCGCCTGCGACAACCTGCTCTCGGTGGATCTCGTGACGGCGGCCGGCGACCGCGTGACGGCCAGCGCGGATCAGAATCCTGAGCTGTTCTGGGCACTGCACGGCGGCGGCGGGAACTTCGGCGTCGCCACCGGCTTCACCTTCCGGCTGCACCCACTGGGGCCCACAGTGCAGGCCGGTCTTATGCTCTGGCCGGGGGCGGCCTCCGCGGACCTCGCACGAGCGTACCGGAACCTCTCGCTGGCCGCTCCGGACGCCGTCGGCAGCGCGCTGGTGTTCCTCACGGCTCCGCCGGAGCCCTTTGTCCCCGCGGACATGGTGGGCAAACAGGCCGCGGGACTCGCCTACCTGTACGCCGGCGATCCGGCGGACGGTGCCGAGCACGCGGCTCCGTTCCGCGAACTGGGACCGGCCGTGGACCTGGTGGGCGACATGAACTACGCCAACTTCCAGTCGATGATCGATGACCCGCCCAACCTCTACAACTACTGGAGCGCCGACTACCACGACGAGCTTCCGGACGACGCGCTGGACGTGATCGTGGACTCCGCCCGGCACCTTCCCGGACCCCACTCCCAGCAGCTGGTGGCCCGCTGGGGCGGCGCAGTCGCGGGGCCGGCGGCCGCCAAGACGCCGCTGCAGAACCGAGGCGCCAAGTGGGTCACGCACCCGTTCGGCATCGAGGAAACCCCCGCGGGCGGCCAGGAGGCCAAAGCATGGGTGAAGAGGTTCCGCGAGGACATCGCGCCCTACGCAAACGGCGGCGTCTGGCTGAACTTTGTGGGCGACGAGGGCCGGGACCGGGTCAGGGCGGCCTTCGGTGAGGAAAATTATGACCGGCTGGCGCGGGTGAAGCGGGACTTCGATCCCGGCAACGTCTTCCGCGGAAACCAGAACATCCTGCCGGCGTCCTCGTAGACTGCCTGCATGGCCGTCTACCTCGATCCGCCGCTCTGGCCCGCCCATGGAACCTATTTCTCACACCTTGTCTCGGACACCTCCCTCGCGGAGCTGCACGCCTTCGCGCGGGCCGCGGAGATCCCGGAGCGGGCGTTCGACGGCGACCACTACGACGTCGCCGAAGCCCGCTACGATGCCCTGGTCGCGGCGGGCGCCATCCCCGTGGAGGGCCGCGTCCTGGTCCGGAAACTGATCGCGAGCGGGCTCCGGATCCCGGCGCGCAGGCGCAGCGGTTCGCTGAAACTTCCGCTCCTGACCCGCTGGAACGAGGTCCTTCCGGGCAAGGACGCGTTGTTCCTGGACCTCCTGGACCGCTGGGGCGAGGAGCACCGGAAGTACCACGGCCGCACGCACCTGCTGGCCGTCCTGGAGGCCCTGGACCGGCTGAGCGCACCGGCGCAGCCGCCCCGGACCGTGCTGCTCGCGGCCTGGTTCCACGACGCCGTGTACCGCGGCATCGCCGGTGAGGACGAGGAGGAGTCGGCCCGGCTCGCTGAGGAGCGGCTGGAACGTGCCGGCCTCCCGGCGGACGAGGTGGACGAGGTGGCACGGCTGGTGCGGATGACGGCGGACCACCGGCCGGACCCCGACGACGGCCCCGCCGCCCTGCTCAGCGACGCGGACCTTTCCGTCCTCGGCGGGGACTCCGCCGCCTACGCACGGTACCTGGCGGCCGTCCGCGAAGACTTCGCGCACATCGGCGACGCCGACTTTGCTGCCGGGCGCGCCGCCGTCGTACGCCACCTGCTGGAGTCGGACCCGCTTTTCCACACCGACCGCGGCCGCGAGCTGTGGGAGGACACCGCCCGGCGGAACCTGCAGGGCGAACTGGCCTGACCCCTTGCCTATCCGGCCGTCCGGCGGAGGTGCTCGGCGAGGCGGTCGAAGGACTCCCGCCAGCCGGTGCCGTTGTTGTCGCGGTTTTCGGCTGTGTCGAAGGGGCCCTGGGTGAAGGTCATGCGGGTGCCGCCGTCGATCTCCTCCAGCCTGAACGCCACCTCCGTCTCGAAGCCCCGGGTGCCGTCGGAYTTGTCCCAGGCGTGGGTGAAGACAAACAGGGTGGGCGGTTCGATGTCCGTGTGGATGCCGCTCCACCAGTACTCCTGCCCGGTGGCGTCCTGGATCATGCAGGCCCGGTAGAGGCCACCGATTTCAAGGTCGGCGTCGATGCTTTCCCGGGGCGTGTGGAAGCCGCGCGGACCCCACCAGGCGGGGGCCTGGTCCGGATCGGTCAGGGCGGCCCAGACCGTAGCTACCGGCAACTGGAACTCGCGGGTGATGACCAGCATCAGTTCACTATCGCTGGTCACGGCCTCCGGGATTGTTGACTCCGTCATGGCGGTTCCCTCGGCTTCCTGATTGTTCTCCGGCTTGTTCTCCGGCCCGGTAGTCCCTAGCGGTAGGTGCTCACGAAGGGCCTGTTTGTTGGCACAATCTGCTTGCCCAGCGGCATCAGGGAGACCGGGATGAGCTTGAGGTTGGCGATCGCCAACGGGATGCCGATGATGGTGACGGCCATCGCGAAGGCCGTCACGACGTGGCCGATGGCGATCCAGATGCCGGCCACCAACAGCCAAATGACGTTGCCGAACAGCGTGAACAAGCCGTTTCCGCCCGGCCGGTCCACCACCATCCGGCCGAAAGGCCACAGGGTGTAGGACGCGATGCGGAAGGA
>NZ_JBFTNO010000224.1:0-5066 GCF_056397525.1 Arthrobacter sp. 05L45_2
CGGTTGAGGGCACTCGGGGAGCCGAGGGAAGCCGCAAGCCCCCGCAGGACATACCGGCGGAGCAGTCTGTGCTCGGCGGCATGATGCTGTCCAAGGATGCCATCGCTGACGTTGTCGAGATTCTCCGCGGCCAGGACTTCTACCGGCCGGCCCATGAAACCATCTACGAGGCCATCATCGACCTCTACGGCCGCGGCGAGCCCGCCGACGCCGTCACCGTCTCGGACGAACTGACCAAACGCGGCGAGGTCAACCGCATCGGCGGTCCGGCCTACCTTCATGAGCTGATCCAGACGGTCCCCACCGCCGCCAACGCCGGCTATTACGCCGAGATCGTGGCCGAGCGCGCCGTCCTGCGCCGGCTGGTCAACGCCGGCACCAAAATCGTCCAGCTCGGCTACGGGCAGGACGGCGAGGTGGAGGACCTGGTCAACCAGGCCCAGGCCGAGGTCTACGCCGTCGCCGAGCGCCGCACGGCCGAGGACTACGTGGTCCTGAAGGACGTGATGGAGTCCACGGTGGATGAGATCGAGGCGTCCGGGCACCGCGGCGAGGGCATGGTGGGCGTTCCCACCGGTTTCTACGAGCTGGATGAGCTGACCCACGGCCTGCACCCGGGCCAGATGATCGTCATTGCCGCCCGTCCGGCCGTCGGTAAGTCCACCTTCGCGCTGGACTTTGCCCGCTCGGCCGCGATCAAGAACAACCTCGCCACCGTGATGTTCTCGCTCGAGATGGGCCGGAACGAGATCGCGATGCGACTGCTGTCCGCCGAGGCCACCATTGGGCTGCAGGATCTGCGCAAGGGCACCATCAAGGACGAGCAGTGGTCCAAGATCGCCACCACCATGGGCCGGATGAACGACGCCCCGCTCTTCATCGATGACAGCCCCAACATGTCGCTGATGGAAATCCGGGCCAAATGCCGCAGGCTCAAGCAGCAGCACGATCTCAAGCTGGTCATCCTCGACTACCTGCAGCTCATGAGCTCGGGCAAGAAGGTGGAGTCCCGCCAGCAGGAAGTCTCGGAATTCTCCCGCGCCCTGAAGCTCCTGGCCAAGGAACTCCAGGTTCCCGTGATCGCTCTTTCACAGCTGAACCGTGGTTCCGAGCAGCGCCAGGACAAGCGCCCCATGGTCTCTGACCTGCGTGAGTCCGGTTCCATCGAGCAGGACGCCGACATGGTCATCCTGCTGCACCGCGAGGACGTGTACGACAAGGAGTCCCCGCGCGCCGGCGAGGCCGACATCCTCATCGCCAAGCACCGTAACGGTCCCACGAAGGACATCGTGGTGGCCTTCCAGGGCCACTACTCGCGCTTCGCCAACATGGCCGGGGACGCCGGCGGCGGCGGAGGCTTCTAACCGGCCCGGCCCTGCCGGACCCCGTCCGGCAGGGCTCCGGGGCCTACAGCAGGTGGTTCGGGAGTCGGTTCCCGGGTGCCCGGCCCCGGATCTCCAGCAGCTCCCGGGCGTGCGCATGGAGCCTCTTGTCCTCATCTGAGACTGGAACCCACTGCGGGATCGGAACGGACGTGCCGCTGTCATCGCGGGCCACCATCACGGTCAGACAATACGTCGTCAGGTTCAGCTCGTGCCCCTTGGGGTCACCTGAGCGGACGTGGACAGCAATGTGCATGCCTTTCGTCCCCGTGTAAACCAGCCGGGCCTCGACTTCCACTAGGTGGCCGATCAGCAGCGGCCGGTAGAACCGCACGCCCCCGGAGAACACCGCCACGGTGTCCTTGCCGGAGTAGCGGGAGGCGCAGACGTAGGCTGCCTCATCGATCCACTTCATGACGATTCCGCCGTGGACCTTGCCGCCCCAGTTCACATCGGTGGGCGCGGCCATAAACCGAAGCGTGACGCGCTCGGCCGTCCCGGCGTCGGTGTATTCCTGCCCGCTCATGGCCTGGACGATGTCGTCCCTGACCTTGATCCGGGCCAGCGCATGATCGCGCTGCTCGACTTCCTCCGGCGTGGTCGGCTCAAACTGCGGTACAGGGATGGGCTTGCCGTCCTCCCCGACGGCCACGAAGATGACCATGCACTGGCTGCGCATGGTGGCCGGGCCGCCTTTCGGGTCGCTCGAGGAGACCACGGYSCGGATRTGCATCGAGGASCGGCCGGTGTACACGATGGTGGCCGTGACCTCGACCATGTCGCCGCTGTTGACCGGATCAGCGAAATGGATGTTGCCCACGTAGGCGGTCACGCAGTAGGTCTTCGCCCACCCGACGGCGGCGGCATAGGCGGCCTTGTCCACCCACTCCAGGACCGTTCCGGCGTCCACGGAGCCGCTGTGACCGACGTCGGTGGGGGCGGCCAGGAACCGCAAGGTAACGGCGTTGGGGGAAGTCTCGCTCATGGAAGCGAGTGTACTGACGCAGGAGCCGGCCGGCGCAGGCCGCCGACACATTCGCGCCGCCGGACGCCATATGGCGGCGGCARCCCTTGCCCGCGAACGACGGCGGGCGGCCACCCAAGGTGACCGCCCGCCGTCGCGCCCTGCGCAGTGTGCGTGCTTAGGCCAGGACGCTCAGCTTGGAGCCGGGCCGGCCGAAGACGGCCCGGTCCACGGAGACCTTGCCCGCGCCCACGAGCGCCACGGCGAGGGCTGCGGCGGCAAGGAGGAGCACCAGTTCGAATCCGCCCGTGGCGACGAATATGCCAGCCGGGGCATGGACCAGGAACAGGGCGCCGAGCATGTCAACGGCAAGCAGGACGCCAAAAACGCGGGTCAGGACACCCAGGATCAGGGCGATGCCGCCGACGAGTTCCAGGACCGCAATGACCGGGGCGGCGACATCGGCAGCCGGGACTCMCATCTGGGCGAACGCTGCCTGCGTTCCCGGGATGGTGAATTCGTTGAACTTTTGCCAGCCATGGGCTGCAAAGAGGAAGCCGGTGGCAATGCGAAGGACCGTGCGGGCCGTGGTCGTGAGCGAGGACTGGTTCATGGGGATACCGATCTGTCGTTTGGAAACGGCGGGGAATGCCGGGTAATTACTTGAATATTCAACTTCTAGTGTTCCGGCGGATAGTTGAAAAGTCAAGTAAAGTGTCGTCCCGCGACTCCCGGGCTGCGGCTAGGGTGGTTCCGTGCCAGACTCCGCCACGTCGTCCGCGATCGCCCCGTCCAGCTCCCGCCGGCGCCGGGAAATCCTCCGGCTCGCCGTCCCGGCCTTCGGTGCGCTGATCGCCGAGCCGTTGTTCCTGCTGGCGGATTCCGCGATCGTCGGCCATTTGGGGGTGGCGCAGCTCGCCGGCGTCGGCCTGGCGTCGGCCGTGCTGCACACCGCGGTGGGCCTGATGGTGTTCCTCGCGTATTCCACGACCCCCGCCGTGGCGCGGGCGATCGGCAACGGCCAGCTGCCCAAGGCCCTGGCCGCCGGCCGGGATGGTGTTTGGCTGGCGCTGCTGCTGGGCCTGGTCCTGGCGGCCGCCGGCTTCAGCGCCGCCGAGCCGCTTATGGACCTGATGGGTGCCAGCGGGGAGGTCCGCGCGTTTGCCGTGGACTACCTGCGCTGGTCCATGCCCGGGCTGGTCGCCATGCTCCTGATCTTTGCCGGCACCGGGGTGCTCCGCGGGCTGCAGGACACCCGGACGCCGCTGGCCGTCGCCGCCGCCGGATTCACCGTCAATATCCTGTTGAACCTCTTCCTGGTCTATGGATTGCGGCTGTCGGTGGCCGGCTCTGCCCTGGGCACCAGCGTCGCCCAGTGGGCCATGGCCCTGGTGTATGTCGTCATGGTGCAGCGCAATGCCCGCAGCCACGGGGTATCCCTGCGCCCCGCGTGGGCCGGGATCCGGGCCCTGGCCACAGTGGGCTCCTGGCTGATGCTGCGCACGCTGAGCCTGCGGGTGGCGATTCTTGCCACGGTGGTTGTCGCCACGGCGCAGGGGCCGGTGAACCTGGCGGCCCACCAGCTGGCCATGACCGTCTTCACCTTCCTGGCCTTTGCCCTCGACGCGCTGGCCATCGCCGCCCAGGCGCTCATTGGTAAGGAGCTCGGTGCCGGCCGCAGGGAGGCGGTACGCGACCTTACCGGCACCATGACCCGCTGGGGACTGGGCTTTGGAGTGCTTACAGGGATCCTCCTGGCCGTCGGGGCGCCCTGGGCGGGTGCCCTCTTCACCTCCGATCCGGGCGTCCAGGCGGCGTTGACCGTGGCCTTGTGGGTGGTCGCCGCCGGACAGCCGATCGCCGGCTACGTTTTTGTCCTCGACGGGGTGCTGATTGGCGCCGGCGACGCCCGGTACCTGGCCCTTGCCGGCGTCGTGAACCTGGCCGTGTACCTCCCGCTCCTGCTGGCGGTCCGGCTTTCCGGGCTCGACGGCGGGGCCGCGCTGCTATGGCTCTGGGCCGCCTTCTCGCTCGGCTACATGCTGGCGCGTGCCCTCACGCTGGGGCTCCGGGCGCGGACCGACCGGTGGATGCTGCTGGGAGCACGCTGACGCCCGCCCGGCGCGCACCGGATCATGCAGCCACTAAACTGGGCAGGTGACTCTCCCCGCTGACCCCCAGGCCACAATTGYCCTGCCCGCCGCCCCGGATCTGTGGAAGCCCGTTGTGATCCGGGCCGCGATCGCCCTGGCCTTCGGCGCCGTAACAGTGTTCTGGGCGGCACCCCCCGTGGCCGGCATGGGCTGGGCCGGTGGGGTCTACCTGTTGGCTACCGGGCTGGTCCTGATCTGGAGCGTCAAAAAGACCGGCCTGCCGCACGGGCATGGGACGGCCAAGGTCCTCGCGGCCGCCGGCGCGGTACTGACCGGAACCGGCGTCGCCGTCGGACTGCTCTCCAGCAACCTGGTGTTCGGTGTCATAGGAGCCCTCGGCCTGGGTCTTGCCGGCGCCGCAGAACTCTACCTCGGACTGGCCGTGCGACGCCGCTCCGTGCTTGCCCGGGACTGGACAGCCTCCGGCGTGATCGGGCTCGGCACCGCGGTGGCCCTGCCCTTCTTCATCGACCTGGGGCCGCATGCGCTGCTGGGCGTGGCCGGAGGCGGTGCGATCATCAGCGGCGTGCTGTGGACGCTAGCCGGACTGACCCTGCGGCACAATGC
>NZ_JBFTNO010000225.1:0-5052 GCF_056397525.1 Arthrobacter sp. 05L45_2
TCGTCGGGCTGTCCCTGATCCTGCTGCTGTTGGTGTTCCGATCCATCGTGGTGCCGCTGCTGGCCACCGGCGGCTTCCTGCTCTCGCTCGCGGCGGCGTTCGGCGGCGTTGTGGCGGTGTACCAGTGGGGCTGGCTGGGCTCCGTGTTCGGCGTCGAGAACCCCGGCGCGGTACTGAGCTTCCTGCCCATCATCCTTATCGGTGTGCTGTTCGGCCTGGCCATGGACTACCAGGTCTTCATCGCCTCCGGCATGCGGGAGTCCTACATGCACGGCGAAACGGCCAAACACGCGGTCCGCACCGGGTTCAGCCACGCCTCGGCCGTGGTCACCGCGGCCGCGATCATTATGGTCAGCGTGTTCTCCGGCTTCATATTCTCGCACCTGAACATGGTGCGGCCGCTGGGCTTCGCGATGGCCTTCGGTGTGCTGGTGGACGCCTTCGTGGTGCGCATGACCATCGTCCCGGCCGTGATGTACCTGCTGGGCAGCAAGGCCTGGTGGCTGCCGAAGTGGCTGGACCGCATCCTGCCGGACGTCGACGTCGAAGGCGCCAAGCTGCGCAAGCCCGCGTCCGCCGCGGAGACTGACGCCGGTGACGCCGAGCCAGCGGCGGCCGCGGCCCGGTAACGGTAGGCGCCCGGGGCCGTTTGGTCCGACCTGGCCGCCCGTCGATCATTGCGATCGGCGGGCGGCTTTGTTGGTGGGCGGGCGAACCGGTTGTTGGCTGGATGTACCCTCAAGCCGCAGCCCGATTCGCCACGCGAGCCTGCAGCAGGGTTTTTGCCCGTCGGTGGCGAGCGCGGCGGCGTTTGCTGATCGGGTCCGCTTCCGGGTCGGGGTCCGATTCCGGATTTCGAACTTCCGCCACGGCACTCCCCCGAATAAACCTGCTAGGTGGTCCGGTCCCCGGCAGCGGGGCTGCTGTGGAGCGGTAGCTGTGGCCGGTGGGGGTGGTGAGCTGGATGGTGTGCCGCCCGGGTCCGGGGCGTTGCTGTGCGGTCCAGCCGGGGGTTTCTTTGGTTTGGTTGCAGGCTTCGCAGAGCCCGGCGCCGTTGGCTGCTGTGGTTTCTCCGCCGCGGTACCAGGGGACGATGTGGTCCAGGTGCCGGATGGGCGCGTCGCAGTAAGGCGTGCGGCAGGTGCTGTCGCGGGTTTCGATGAAACGGCGCAGCCCGGCGGGGAACAGTCGGGCCCGCGAGTCCATGCTGATGAGTTCGCCGGTGCCTGGAGCGGTGTAGAGCCTCCGAACCCAAGTTCCGAACTCGGGGTTTTCACCCTTACTCGCCAGGAGTTTTCTGGCCCATCCGGCAGGGACGATGCCGTAGCCGGGGAGGCGGGCGGGCACATTGCCTCCGGTCAGGAGGGTCCGGTCGGTCATGACGAGTTGGACTTCGATGCCGGTGATCCCTCCCGGGGTGCCGGTAACCCGTTCGACCAGGGTGTCGGCCATTACCTGGCCGCGGGTTCGTGGGTCTCCGGTGGCGCGGGCGCTGTCGGCGTGCCGGCTGAGGGCGGCGTAGGCGGCGACTCCGGCTGCGACGGGGAGCAGGGCCGTGAGGTAGCACATGGTGTCCGGGGCCGGGCGGAGACTGACGCTGCGTTCGGTGTCGGCGTGGGCGGCGCGTTGGGTGACGGAGCGGGGGTCGTGGCGGTAGGCGGCGGATTTGGCTGCGGAGACGATGGCGTGGTCGCCGGCGCCGTCGAACGTGCCGGTGTCGGCGGCGAGTTCTTCGTCGACAGCGGCCCGGTCGGTTGCGTCCAGGCAGGCGGTTTCGCGGACTAGGAGCGTGGCCCGCCACTCGTTCAACTGCCCCGACTCCAAAGCGGCGAGGGTGTGCGGCATCTCGGTTACGAGCGCCCGGGCCAGGCCCAGCAACCTCGAGCCTTTGGCGGGGGATTCGCGCCGCGCGAGGGCGACTTCGGCCCCGACCCCGGCACCGAGTTTGTCCGCCGACATCCCGGCGTCGGCTTGTTCCCGCCGCCGCGCAAGATCCAGCTCCACGGCCAGGCAGGCCTGTCTGGCTGAGATCGCGGACTTGCGATCTTCCAAAGCCCGGAGCTCGTCAATGATCGCCGCCGCGTCTCCCACCACCTGGCCCGAAGCGACAGAATCCCCGAAAAGCTTCCGATCGCCTTCCATGACTCAATTCAATCGGAGGGGTCTGACAATATAAGGCCGCGCCCTATAGAGTCGCGCTCCTGCCATTCGGCCGAGATCCGTCGAGCTCTGCCGCCGACGGCTGCTACCTATCCCGCCACACTGTCACCCCAAGGCACTACGCTGGTGCCGTGACCCGCCTCATCCTTGCCTCCCAGTCCCCCGCCCGCACCAAGCTGCTTGCCAACGCCGGCATCGCCCACGAAGTCC
Organism: Arthrobacter sp. 05L45_2; assembly: GCF_056397525.1. Classification (NCBI taxonomy): domain Bacteria; kingdom Bacillati; phylum Actinomycetota; class Actinomycetes; order Micrococcales; family Micrococcaceae; genus Arthrobacter; species Arthrobacter sp. 05L45_2. The sequence goes on from NZ_JBFTNO010000225.1 coordinate 2,371, forward strand.
TGGTTTCCGATGTTGACGAGGACGCCGTGCAGGCCCGGTACGGCGTGACCGACCCGCATGACACGGCCCTGTTGCTGGCCCGCGCCAAGGCCGAGGCCGTCGCCTCGCTCCCGGAGGCGCACGGCGCACTGGTGCTCGGCTGYGACTCTGTCTTCGAGTTCGACGGCGAGGCCCACGGCAAGCCCTACACCGCCGACGTCGCCAAGGAGCGGATGCTCCGGATGAGCGGCGGCATGGGGGTGCTGCACACCGGCCACTGGCTGGTGGACTGCCGCGACACCGACGCCGACATCAGCCCCGGCTCCGGAGCGACCCTCGGTGCCGTCTCCTCCGCCGAGGTCCACTTCATGGAGATGAGCGAGGCGGAGATCGRCACCTACATCGCCACCGGCGAACCGCTCCAGTGCGCCGGTTCCTTCACCATCGACGGCTACGGCGGGGCCTTCATCCGCAAGGTCGACGGCGACCCGCACGCCGTCGTCGGGCTCTCCGTCTCCACCCTCCGCGGCCTCCTCGGCCAGGCCAAGGTGGGCGTCACGGAGCTCTGGACCGGCGGCGCAGCCAGCCCCGCCGACATCCGCGCCGAGTGAGCCATTTCGCACCACCTTGTAGGAAACCCACAAAGGATCAGCCGTTTACGCGCGGAATCCGCAAGTAATATCGGCGGAACCCACAAAACCGCGCTAGGCTCCCTGAAGGAAAGAAGGAGACGCCTTGTCAGCTAATTCGGAGCAGTCCGCAACGCCAGTGCCCGCCGCCACCACGCCGGGAACCCACCGCCTGAGCAAGGTGCTGATCGCCAACCGCGGTGAAATTGCCGTGCGCATCATCCGCGCCGCCCGCGACGAAGGCATCGGCTCCGTGGCCGTGTACGCGGACCCTGACCGCGACGCGCTGCACGTCAAACTCGCCGACGAGGCCTACGCCCTGGGCGGCAACACCGCCGCGGAGTCCTACCTGGTGATGGACAAGCTGATCGAGGTGGCCCGGCGCTCCGGCGCCGATGCCATCCACCCTGGCTACGGTTTCCTCGCCGAAAACGCAGAATTCGCCGCCAAGGTGATCGCCGCGGGCATCACCTGGATCGGCCCCTCCCCCGAGGCGATCTCCGCCCTCGGCGACAAGGTCCAGGCCCGCCACATCGCCGAAAAGGTGGGCGCGCCGCAGGTCCCCGGCACCGCCGACCCGGTCGAATCCGCCGAGGAAATCCTCGAGTTCGTGGACAAGTTCGGCCTGCCCGTGGCCATCAAGGCGGCTTTCGGCGGCGGCGGACGCGGCATCAAGGTGGCTCGGACCCGGGAGGAAATCCCCGAGCTCTTCGAATCCGCCGTCCGCGAAGCCACGGCCGCGTTCGGCCGCGGCGAATGCTTCATCGAACGCTTCCTGGACGCCCCGCGACACGTGGAAACCCAGTGCCTCGCCGATGCCCACGGCAACGTGGTGGTCGTGTCCACCCGCGACTGCTCCCTGCAGCGCCGCAACCAGAAGCTGGTCGAGGAAGCCCCGGCCCCGTTCCTCACCGCCGAGCAGAACCAGCGGCTCTACGAATCCTCCAAGGCCATCCTGAAGGAAGCCGGCTACCTCGGCGCCGGCACCTGCGAATTCCTCGTGGGCCAGGACGGCACCATCTCCTTCCTTGAGGTCAACACCCGGCTCCAGGTGGAGCACTGCGTATCCGAGGAAGTCACCGGAATCGACCTGGTCCGCGAACAGTTCCGGCTGGCGCGCGGCGAGGAACTTGGCTACGGCGACCCCGAGGTCCGCGGCCACTCGATCGAGTTCCGCATCACCGGCGAGGACCCGGGCAGGAACTTCATGCCCGCCCCCGGCACCATCACCAAGCTGTTGAACCCCACCGGCCCGGGCGTACGGATCGACTCCGGCGTGGAGCAGGGCGACGTGATCAGCGGCAACTTCGACTCCATGCTCTCCAAGCTGGTCATCACCGGCGCCACCCGCGCCCAGGCCCTGCAGCGCTCCCGGCGCGCGCTTGAGGAGATGGTGGTCGAGGGTATCCCCACCGTCATCCCGTTCGACCTCGCCGTGGTCAGCAACCCCGATTTCGCCCCCGCCGAAGGGCCGTTCAAGGTCCACACCCGCTGGATCGAAACCGCTTTCGTCAACGACATCCCGGCATGGACGCCGACCGGCTCCGCCGAGGAGGCGGCCGACGCCGGCGAACGCCAGCGCGTCGTCGTCGAGGTCGGCGGCAAGCGCCTAGAAGTGGTGCTGCCGGCCTCGCTGGGCACCATCAGCGGCGGCAGCAAGCCAGCCAAGGCCAAGAAGCGCTCCCGCAGCGCCGGCACGGCTGCACCGGCCGGCGGCAACGCCCTGACCTCGCCGATGCAGGGCACCATCGTGAAGGTGGCCGTCACCGAAGGCGACCGTGTGTCCGAGGGTGACCTCGTGGTGGTGCTGGAAGCCATGAAGATGGAGCAGCCGCTCACCGCGCACCGCGCCGRCATCGTCATCGGGCTTTCCGCGTCCGCCGGGGAAACGGTGTCCGCGGGCGCTGTCATCGCCATGATCGAGGACGGCGAAACGGCCGAATAGGTCCGGCGCCGGTGGCGGGGGCAGACTTAGCTACGTGAAGCCATTCCTGCTCCTCGCCTCCCGCGCCGAGGACGCCGCCGCCGACGACGAATACCTCGCCTACCTGCGCTACACCGGCCTGGACAAGGC
>NZ_JBFTNO010000226.1:0-4963 GCF_056397525.1 Arthrobacter sp. 05L45_2
GCACCAGGCAGAGGGTGAGCATGGCATCGGGGTTGTTGAAGCGGAACATCAGGGCGGCCACGGGGGTCAGGGCCAGGGCGCCGCCGGCCAGCAGGCCGGCGGCCGGGCCGGAGACGCGCTTGACGGCCAGATAGAGAACGCCGACGGCGGCCACGCCCATCAGCGCCTGGGGGATGAGCATGCTCAACGCAGAGAAGCCAAAAATCCGTCCGGACAGGGCCGGGATCCAGAGGGCCGCCGGCGGCTTGTCCACGGTGATGGCGTTGCCGGCGTCGAGGGAACCGAACAGCAAGGCGGTCCAGTCCTTCGTGCCCGCCTGGATGGCCGCGGCGTAGAAGGAGTTGGCGTAGCCGGTSGCTTCGAGGTTCCACAGGTAGAGGGCCTCGGTGAGGAGCAGCAACAGGGCCGCCGAGGGCCGCACCCAGCGCGGTTGGGCCCCGAAGAGCAAACGCCCGCGGCGGTTCTGGACCCCGCCCGGGGGCAGATCGGCGGGCCGGGGCGCCCGGGCGGTCTGCGCCGGGGGAGCGGGGACGCCGTTGGTGGTTTCGGCGGCGGGGCTAATGGTTGCGGTCATTTACTTGGCCGTTTCTGTGCTGGGGAGGGGAAGGGCAGGGTCGCCAGCCGGAGCGGGCACCGGGACGGTCCGGTGGCGGAAGACCACCAGCCGGAAAAGCAGGAACTTTACGGCGGTGGCGGCGAGGTTGGCCGCGGTGACGGTGGCCAGCTCCAGCCACCGGTCGGTCGTGCCGGACATGCCGTGCACCAGGGCCAGTGCGCCCGAGGTGAGGGCCAGCCCGATCCCGAAGACCAGCAGGCCCTCGAAGTGGTGGCGCGCGGCCTGGCTGCTGCCCTGGATGCCGAACGTAAACCGCCGGTTGGCGGCCGTATTAGCCACGGCGGTGCTGAGGAGCGCCAGGAAGTTCGCCAGCTGGGGGTTCATGAGACCGCGGCACAACAAGAAGATGAGCAGGTAGGCCAGGGTGGAGGCCACCCCGATGCTGCCGAACCGCACCAGTTGACCGAACAGGCTCCCGCCGGGGCTTTGTTCCTGCGCCCGGGACGACGCCGGCAGTGGTCCGCGGGCCAGGGCGGCGCGGAGCTCGGGAACCGGAATGCGGCCCGAGAGCAGGTCCCGGCTGAGGCGGGCCATCCCGCGCAGGTCGGCGAGGGCCGTCTGGACGATGTCCACGCTCGAATCTGGATCGTCGGTCCAGTCAACGGGGACTTCATGGACCCGAAGGCCGCACTTTTCGGCCAGGACTAACAGCTCGGTGTCAAAGAACCACGCGTTGTCCAGCGTGTGCGGCAGCAGCTGCCGGGCCACGTCGGCCCTGATCGCTTTGAATCCACACTGCGCGTCGCTGAAATGCGCGCCCATCAGGGACTGCAACAGGAGGTTGTAGCCGCGTGAGATAAATTCGCGCTTCGGCCCGCGGACCACCCGCGAGTTACGGGTCAGCCGGGTCCCGATCGCCAGGTCCGAGTGGCCCGAAATCAGCGGGGCCAGCAGCGGGCCCAGCGCCGCGAGGTCGGTGGACAGGTCCACGTCCATGTAGGCCAGAACGGGCGACGAAGAAGCCAGCCACACCTTCCGCAGGGCATTCCCGCGGCCCTTTTCGGCCATGTGGACCACCGTCACTTCGCGTAGTTCGCGGGCCACGCGCTCCGCTGTCTGGAGTGTGCCGTCGGTGCTGGCGTTGTCCGCCACCGTGATCCGGAACGAGTGCGGGAACGAGCCCCGCAGATACGCGTGGAGCCGGCGCAGACAGGCTTCGAGGTCGCGTTCCTCATTGAAAACGGGAATGGTGACGTCCAGCAGCGGACTGCTGGTACGCGGGACGATAGCTGCGCGCCGGGTGCCGGGGCCGGTCAACACCGGGCCRGSCGGCGTCGCCGKGGAGTGGGGCWGKGKTCCTGGGGCCTGGTCTGTGAACGTCATGGTTCCACTTTTCAGGCCGCCCATTAGAGGGCTTTAGGGTCAAGCTGTGCTGGGGCTGTGGAAGTCCGGGCCGCGGCGGATTACGACGACGGCGGCACTGCCGGAAGGCGGACGGCGAACTCGGTCCGTCCGGGCCGGGACGAGACTTCGACGGTGCCGCCGTGGGCCGCGACAATCGACTGCACAATGGACAGCCCCAGGCCGCTGGTGCCCTCGGACGCCGTGGCGGCGACCGCCGTCGTGCCCCGCCCGGGCAACGAAACCGCGGGCGCCGCAGCGGTAGACACAGCCGCCGTGGCCGGGTTGGCGCGGGAGGCGTCGGCCCGGGCGAAGCGCGCGAAGACCCGGCCGATGAATTCGGGGGCGATGCCGTTGCCGTTATCCGTCACGGTGACCACGGCGCTGCCGTCCGCTGAGCGCATCACACCGGTGACCACCTTCGTCCCGGGGTCCGTGTGTTTGCGCGCGTTGGAGAGCAGGTTGGCGAGGACCTGGTGGAGCTGGGTGGCGTCGCCGCGGACCACCACGGGTTCGTCCGGGAGCTCGAGCTGCCAGCGGCGGTCGGGGGCCATGACCTTTTCGTCGCTCACCGTTTCCACGGCCAGCTGGGTGAGGTCGACGTCGGTGATCTTCAGCGGCTGCCCCTCGTCCAGCCGGGCCAGCAGCAGCAGATCCTCCACGAGGGTGGTCATCCGCTCGGACTGGCTCTGGACGCGGGCCAGGGATTTCGCGCCGTCGGGCGAGAAGTGTTCGGTCATGCGCATCAGTTCGGTGTAGCCGCGGATGGCGGTCAGCGGGGTGCGGAGTTCGTGCGAGGCGTCGGCCACGAACTGCCGGACCTTCATCTCGCTCTCCTGCCGCGCTTCGAGGGCGTTGGAGACGTTGTCCAGCATCTGGTTCAGCGCGTGCCCCACGCTGCCCACTTCCGTTCCCGGATGGGCGGCCGACGCCGGGACGCGTACCCCCAGCGCCACCTCGCCGGCGTCCAGAGGCAGGCGGGAGACTTTAGTGGCCACCTCGGAGAGCTGCTCGAGCGGCTTCATGGTGCGCCGGATGATGGCGGTGCCGGCCAGGCCGATCAGCACGAGGCCGCCGGCGGACACAATGGCGAGGGTCCAGACCAGCGAGGCCAGGGTGTTTTGTTTTTCCTCCAGCGGCAGTCCGGTGACAATGATGTCCCCGTAAGGGGCGCGGACGGCCGTGAGCCGGTAGGCGCCTGCCGACAGGCTTCGTTCCACCGGGATGCCGTCCGGGGTTAGTGCCAGGAGGACCGCATTGTCATCGGGGGAGAGGCTCTTGCGGGTGGCGTCCCCGGCCAAAAACCCCGGGTTGCTGACCGTGCCGTTGGCGATCCGGGCGTTCAGCGTCCCGATGCCCTGGCCGCGCGCCTCCAGCGGGTCGGGCCGGCGGCCGGAGTCGTCCGGGACCGGCCGGCCGAACTCGCTGGCGCGGTGGGAGGCCTGGGCCAGCTGGGTATCGAGCTGCCGGGTCAGGAACACGTCCATGGAGGCGTAGCTGACCACGCCTACGGCCCCGCAGATCGCCACCAGCAACGCCATGGCCACCAGGACCAGGCGGGTGCGCAAATGCCAGGTGGACGGGTTCCGCCAGTCGCGGCCGGGCGTTGGCGTCACGCCGGAAAGGGTAGGCACGGATCAGTCCGCCGGTTTCAGGACGTAGCCGGCGCCGCGCACGGTGTGGATCATGGGTGCGTGGTTGGCGTCGATTTTCTTGCGCAGGTAGGAGATGTAGAGCTCGACAATGTTCGCCTGGCCGCCGAAATCGTAGTCCCAGACGCGGTCCAGGATCTGGGCCTTGCTGATGACCCGTTTGGGGTTTTCCATGAGGTAGCGCAGCAGATCAAACTGGGTTGCGGTCAGGTGCAGTTCCTCGCCGGCCCGGGTGACGTCGCGGGTATCGACATTGAGCACCAGATCGCCCACGACCAGCTCGGCGGTGTCCATGGCCGCCACCCCGGAGCGCTGCACCAGCCGGTGCAGCCGCAGGAGTACCTCTTCCATGCTGAACGGCTTGGTGACGTAGTCGTCGCCGCCCGCCGCGAGGCCGGTGATACGGTCCTGCACCGCATCCTTTGCCGTCAGGAACAGTGCGGGAACTTCCGGTGCGAAGGCCCGGATGCGGCTGAGGAGTTCGACGCCGTCGAACCCCGGCAGCATCACGTCCAGCACCAGGACATCGGGCCGGAAGTCCTTGGCCAGTTTGACCGCCGTCGGCCCGTCACCGGCGACGGCCACGGACCAGCCCGCCATCCGCAGGCCCATGCTCATGAGCTCGGAGAGGCTGGGCTCGTCGTCCACCACCAGCGCGCGGATCGGCGAGCCGTCCGGGTGCGTGAGCTGGGGAAGGTTGTTGGTGGTGGAGTGCGAAGTGGCCATGGAACGACTCTCCGATCTGCCGTTAGGGGGCGGCTTTAGGAACCCTGTGCGGCACCTGTGAATCCCAGACTACCGATCTGGATGCCCCGCGCAGCGGCGAAAGGTCACAGGCGTGGCCTTCGGACCGCACAGCCCCGGCACAGGATCGCTCAGCACTCTGGGGTGGACATGATCAAGCACCCTGACAGGAGTAACACCATGAGCGGTCAGCACCCCGGAACCGGACCCCGGCCCGTCCCCGAACACCACTCCGGACACAGTTCCCAGCACAGCCTCGAGCACGGCTCCGACACCCCGCCCCAGGCCGCACCGGCACCCGTGACCACTCCCTACGCAACACAGGATTACGCAACCGGGGATCACGCAACACGGGGGTACGCAACGGGGGAGCCGGTTTTCCAAGGCCCGCATCCCGACCCGGCCCAGGCCCCGGGGTGGGGTGCCCCGCCCCAGCCGGGTTGGGGTGGCCCGGCCACCGCGGCCCAAGCCCCCGCTCCCGGGTGGGGTGCACCGGCAGGACCCGCCGCACACGCCCCGGCCGGCAAGCAGTGGACCGTCAAGCGTGGCGTGGCTGTCGCGGGGGCGGCCGTGGTCCTCGCAGCCGGAGCCGGAGTGGGGGTCTACGCCC
>NZ_JBFTNO010000227.1:0-4907 GCF_056397525.1 Arthrobacter sp. 05L45_2
GGTTTTTTGAACGCTCTCATCGACCTGGGACAGGAAAGTGGAGCCGCCGTCGCCGGTACTGACGTAACCGCTGCCGTTGGCCGAGGCGTTAACGATGGAGAGCGGGTGCTGCCCTCCCCGGGTGTCAACCTGGTCCAGGGTGACACCCGGGGAGGGCAGCACCCGCTCTCCATCGTTAACGCCTCGGCCAACGGCAGCGGTTACGTCAGTACCGGCGACGGCGGCTCCACTTTCCTGTCCCAGGTCGATGAGAGCGTTCAAAAAACCACCCAGCTGGTACTCATTTTCGGCTCCGAGAACGACATGGGCTCCGACGCCACCCAGTTGAAACAGGCCGCAGCCAAGACCCTGGCAGAAATCAACGCCAAGGCACCCGACGCCAAGATTGTGGTGGTGGGGCCGCCGTCCTACACCGACAATCCCGAGGCGTCCCGGCTCGAAGTGCGCGACGAGGACCGGGCCGCCGCAAACGAGGCCGGCGCTGTCTTCATCGATCCCATCCAGGACCAATGGATCATGGGGCAGGCCGATCAGCTGATCGGGCCGGACGGGGACCACCCCAGCGTGGCGGGCCAGCACTACCTGCAGGCCAACATGGAGAAGATCATCACCGGCAACCTCCCCGGCTGAACCACCCGAATTACTTCTGTCCACGGTCGCCGGGCCCTGTTTCACGGTTCCGCCGGCTGTTAGTCTCGGCGTCACGACTAGTTCGGGAGGTCAGATGCCGGGTCAACTATGGATTCCGCCGGGAGAGCGGGCGGGGGGCGGGCAAACCGGAGTTGATATCGCCAGCCCCGTCTACAAGGAGATTGCACTTCAACTGACCTCCACTGCCGAGAACTCCACGCCCGACTGGACCACGTCCTACGGTTACATCGAGGACATCGACGACGGGCGCGGGTACACGGGCGGCCTGGTGGGCTGGTGCAGCGGCACCGGCGACATGCTCGAACTCGTGGAGGCCTACGCCGCAGCGGCGCCGGGGAATCCCCTGGAGGGCTACGTGCCGCAGCTCAAGCAGATCATGGATGCGCCCGACAAGGAGCGCCCCTCGCTGAGCCATCGGCTCCTGGACCCGGATTTCCCCGCCGCCTGGAAAGCGGCCGGAAACGACCCGGCCTTCCAGCGCGCCCAGCAGCAGGAACGGGACAGGGTGTACTGGCAGCCGGCCTTCGATGAGGCAGCCCGTGACGGCGTCGGCCCGCTGGGACTCGCGATCTATTACGACGTTTCGGTCAACCACGGCCCGGGGGATGACAAAGAGTCGTTCGGCGGCATCCTGGCCAAGGCCCGGAAAGACAACCCGCCGCCGGCGCAGGGCGGCGACGAGTCCAGGTATCTGGCCGGCGTCGTGGACGCCCGGGTGAAGATCCTCAAGAAATGGGGCGACTACCAGAAGCACGGCCGCCAGGACATCCACGAGGGCCTGCTGGGCTCCGGCAACCTGGGGCTCGTCCCGCCGATCAGCTGGTCCGTCTATGGGGACCCGTATCAGCTTGGGTCATACCCCCAGGTACGGTAGGTGCTCAGCCGGCCTGCAGATGCTGCGCGAGGACAYCCCGTGCCGTGGTCCACGGGCGGTTGCCGTACCGGTTGTTGGCGACGTGGTGCAGCACCGCGTCGCCACTAAACATGCTGGCAAAGTACTGCATACCCTGCCAGGGCGGGAACGGCTCGTCCGACGTCGGCGTGAACGCCTTCATGGCCCGGCTCATGGCCGACAGTGAACCGACAGTCCCCGCGAACATCGGCTTGAACGGAGTCCCTGTCAGCTCGGACATGGTCGCCGCCAGGGTCCGCGCGGTCACTGTGTCGCCGGCAATCTGCAGGACGCGGGGCGCGCGTTCGTCGAGGGCCGCGGCGGCGGTGTAGGCCGCGGTATCGTCCTTGGTGGTGAAGTCCAGCACCTGATCGGCGTCGGACCAGAAGAGCACCCGGTGCCGGGCAAAGAGGATCATTGGGGCTTGCCCGGTGAGCATGTCCGTGAAGGCGCCGTTGAGGATCGACGTGGCACGGATCTCGGTGGCGTCCAGCTGCTGGGCGAAGTCCCGGCGGAGCTCCAGGTTCCTGTTGCTGCGCGGGCTGATGCGCCGGTAGTCAATGGAGTAGTCCGAGGGGATAAAACGCGGTACCCCCGCGGCGGCAGCAGCGGCCAGCAGCTTGGACTGGGCGCCGACGATCACGTCGTCCGGACCGTTGATCGCGGAGACCACGCAATCGACGCCCGCGCATGCCTGCTGGAGGGCATCCGGATCGTCATAGCGGGCCTTGACCACCCGCGCACTAGCGGCTTCCACCTGCGCGATGCGGGTTGCGTCCGTACCGGGGCGGGTGAGGACCCGGACGGTGGCCCCCAGGCCGACCAGGTTCGCCAGGATCCGGCCGCCAAGGTCGCCGGTGGCACCGGCCAGGAGGACGACGCCGGAAGGAGGTGGTGTGGCGGTCATTGTTCCTACMTTGGTGCTAGTCAGTGCGCGAGCGGGTCGGCTCCACAGTACCAACGCCCCGGCGCCGCCATTTCCGCGGCGATCCTGTGGCCGGCCCGACTATTCGGCAACGGGCCGTCGCCGCTGGAGCTTGGTCGCCGAGCGTTGTTCCTTAGCCGCCAGCCGGCGCCGGTTCGAGCCCTTGGTGGGTTTGGTGGGCTTTCGGGGAGCCGCGCCGGGGGCGAGGGCCTCGGTGACCAGTTCCGAGAGCTTGGCGAGGGCGGTCTCCCGGTTGCGCAACTGGGACCGTTGTTCCGAAGCGGTGACCGTGAGGACGCCGCCGATGAGTCGACGTCGYCCGATCCCGGCGAGCAACACCAGCCGCTGCTCGTCCGAAAGCGCCGCCGAACGGGCCACGTTCCAGGAGAGTTCGACGCGGCTGTCCGAGGTGTTGACGTGCTGGCCGCCCGGCCCGGACGAGCGCGAGAACCGCCAGCGAAGTTCAGCTGCGGGAATCGTGAGTGCGGGAAAAACTTCCAGGTCCATGCACCCAGCCTCGCATATCAGCCGCTTTGTCCCAGTCGGTTCGGCTCAGTCGGTACTGATCAGTCCCGGCGGCGGGGAAGAACCAGCAGTGCATCGCCGACGGCGCGTTCACCGGCGGCGTCCGACGGGGTGTTGACCACGCCGCCGCCCGCCACCATGGTGGTGGAGCCGCCGCCGTCGAGGTTAATGGCCTCGACCATGCCCAGTGACCGGGCGACGTCGGCTGCCTCCTTGATGCTGAGCCCGAGCGACGCCGTCTGGCGTCCGTCGGCGGTGACAATCAGGGTGCGCCCCTGCGCGTCGACGCCCACGATGGTGCGGGGATTCCGCTTGTGGACCCAGCCGTAATAGAAGCTGTTGCTGTCACCGCTGTGGACCATGCCGTCACGCCGGGCGGTGATGTTCTCCGTACCCCCGGAGACCAGGACCGGTCCGCCGTTCACGATGGAAGTGTCGCGGTGGGTGCGCACGCTTTTGCCTGCGGCGTCGATCAGCGTGGTCCCGACGTCGAGCCGCTGACCGATGACCGCCATAGCCTTGAGGGCGGGGACGTCCGAACCCGTGGCCTGTACCGTCCGGCCGCCGGCCGGGACGGCCGTACCGCGCGAACTGTGGACGGCGGTGACCGCCCCGTGTTTGTCCAGGACCACTTCCAGTCCCGGACCGGACGGGGTGGCGGCCCCGAACTCTTCGGTGAACGCGACCGTCTCGTCCGCGTCGGTGCAGGTGACGTCGTGGAGCGGCAGGTTGGTGGGTGAGTCGCCGGTGCCGCCGCAATTGCGGATAAGTCCGGGCACCCGGTCCAGGCCGTCCAAAGCCAGCTTGGAGCCGTCTGCCTGGGACGATACCTGGCCCCGCCAGGTCAGCCGCTGGATTGAAGCTCTGTTGGTAGTCCCGTCGAGGACAAACGAGGGCCGGTCACCAACCGGTTCGCTGAGCAGCTTGCCGCCGACGACGGCGGTCCCGGCCGGGTCTCCCGGGGCGCCGGCCTTGGGGTCCATCACGAAGTATCCGCCGTTGACCGCGGCGAGGGCGCCTTGCGCCGCGGCGAGCTGGCTTGTTGTTTCCCTGCCTTCGAGGTCCGGGCCGACGCCGGAGGCGAGCTCGCCCTTGAAGGTCTTCGGATCGATGGTCAGGACGTTCAGCTTCCACTGGCCGCGCGTGGCATGGAGGTCGTCGGTGTCCCCGTCCCACCCGGTGTAAAGCACCGAGGCGGCAAAACCTGCGGCCTTAATCCGGTCGACGGTTGCCGCGCCGTCGGCTTTGGACGCAAACGAGCCTACGCGGACACGGTAGCCGAGGTCTCCACCGGCATCGGCGAGGCGGGGGGACTGGACATGCTCAACCCGCGGCTGGAGCCCGGCATCCTGGAGTCTCCGGGCAACCGCACGGGCCGCGGCCCCATCGGAGAGTGCGCTGGCCGGCGCATCGGGGTCCGGGGACGTGGACGGGATAGCGATTTCCGCGGTCCAGAACAGGGCCGCGTCCGGAGCTCCACGGGTGATGGCGGTCCGCGTCAGGCCCGGAGCCAGGGTGGTGACGGTGCGGGCCTCGGGGAGATCCCGGGCGCCGAGGTCCAACGTCCGGGCCGCACGGCTGGTCTCTGCCGGGGCGGCCGGTGGGTTGGCGGCCGCAAACGTGGGACCGGTCGGGGCAAGCAGGGCGGCCGGAAGTCCAATGGCGACGGCGGCCAGCGCAGCCTTGCGCAGACGGTGAGGGGGAGTCATCATGCTTCGACGCTACAGTCGGCCCGGGGCGCCGGGCGCCCGGATATGGGCCCGTTTGGGCGACGTTCACCGACTGTTCACGGACAGCCGGTGCCGGGCCCCGACGACCGGCGGCGCGGACTCCGCGGGCCGGACGGCTACTGCGTCAGCTGGCAATCGTCGAACACCAGACGCCCGCCGTTGGTGGATGTCAGATCATTTGAAT
>NZ_JBFTNO010000228.1:0-4896 GCF_056397525.1 Arthrobacter sp. 05L45_2
TGATCGTGGTGATGAAGTTCACCGCGCCGAGGATGGTGCCGAAGCCGGAGAGCGCCAGGCCGAAGACCCAGAGGTCACCGCCGACGCCGGGGCTGAAGGTGGTGTTGGACAGCGGCGCATACGCGAACCAGCCGAACGAGGCTGCACCCTGCGGGGTGATGAAGCCGGAGACCGCGATGGTGGAACCAAAGAGGAAGAACCAGAAGGCCAGCGCGTTCAGTCGCGGGAAGGCGACGTCGGGAGCGCCGATCTGCAGGGGCATGATCACGTTGGCGAAGCCTGCGAACAGCGGCGTCGCGAACATCAGGAGCATTACGGTGCCGTGCATGGTGAAGAGCTGGTTGTACTGCTCTTTGGTCTGCAGGATCTGCATGCCGGGTTCGAACAGCTCGGCACGGATCAGCAGTGCCATAACGCCGCCGAAGCAGAAGAACACGAAGGACGCGATCAGGTACATGTACCCGATGGTCTTGTGGTCGGTGGAGGTGATCCAGTTGACGACGATGCGCCCCTTGGATTTGGGTACTACGGGAGCCTCAAGGATCCCGGAGGGCTGAGAGTAGGTCGTAGCCACGTCGCGCTCCCCTTACTTGTTCTYGGTCGGGGCCGGGTTGCGGTCGTACTCTTCGCCGAGCAGTCCGGTGTTGCCGGCCTGGCGGAGCTGGTCAAGGTGGGCCTTGAACTCCGTCTCGGAGACGACCTTCACGCGGAACAGCATTTCGGAGTGGTACTCACCACAGAGTTCGGCGCACTTGCCGTCGTAGGTTCCCTCTTTAGTGGGGGTGAACCGGATGTAGTTGGTCTTGCCGGGGATCATGTCGCGCTTCTGCAGGAAGGCGGGTACCCAGAAGGAGTGGATGACGTCGCGGGCGTTCAGCTCCAGGTCAACGGACTTGTTGACGGGGAGGTAGAGCGTCGGCAGCTTTTCCTTGTCGACATCATTGCCGGTGAGGTGTGCCTGGACGCCGGCCTCGTGGACGTCGCCGGTGACGACGTCGCCCTTCTTGTAGTTGAAGTCCCAGGCCCACTGCTTGGCGCGGGCGTCGACGACGACGTCGGCCGGCTGGTCACGGTTGTCGATCGCCTGCTGGTCACGGTCGGTGAAGTAGAAGAACACCAGGACCATAAAGAGCGGGATCGTCAGGTAGAAGACCTCGAGGGGAAGGTTGAAGCTGTTCTGCCGGGGGAAGCCGACGGTGCCCTTCCGGCGCCGGTACGCCACGATGCACCAGATCATCAGGCCCCAGGTGATGATGCCGACGACCAGCGCGGCAATCCATGAGTTGACCCAGAGGTCCATGATGCGGTCAGTGTGGTTGGTGGTGCCACGCTCAGTGGGCAGCCACCCTTTCTGTACCTCTGGTGAACATCCAGTCAATGCCAACGCGCCGGCTAGTGCCAAGCCAGTGATCGTAGTGATCTGTTTGCGTCGGCTGCCGGTTCGGTTCTGCGAACTCACAGACGGCCCTTCCTACTTGTTGCTGTCGCCCGGCCGCCGTMRGCGTTCCGGGCACACTAAAAGTTTTACTACTCGGTGTAGAGCTTACCGCTCCCCGCGAGTTTTCGCCCACATGTCCGCGCCGTGCCTCCGTGGAGTTTTCGGCGATTCCGGTGACCCTCCCCCGGACGGCGCTAAGGCCGGGCCCATGGCCCGGCCTTAGCCCTTAGTGGAAGGAGTCTCCGCAGGCGCAGGACCCGCCCGCATTGGGGTTATCAATGGTGAAGCCCTGCTTGGAGATGGTGTCCTCGAAGTCGATGCTGGCACCGCTCAGGTAGGGCACGCTCATCTTGTCGACAACGACTTCGACGCCGTCGTAGTCGCGTACGGCGTCGCCCTCGAGGAGGCGCTCGTCGAAGTAGAGCTGGTAGATCAGGCCGGAACAACCGCCCGGCTGCACGGCAACGCGGAGCCGAAGATCAGTGCGGCCTTCCTGTTCCAGCAGGCTGCGGACCTTGCCGGCGGCCACGTCGGTCAGCTGGACCTCGTGGCTGGCCAGGTCCTGGTCCGCCTGGACGGTGGTGTCGGCGCTGTTTTCATTGGTTGTAGTGCTCATGGCCTACCTTCTTACGACGGTCGTGGCGGCTCCGCCTGCGCGGTGCCCGCCCCTACTTAAACGGTATGGGCTATAGCTACATGCTACGTCGATCAGACGTGTAGCTCTAACTCCTGACGTAACCCTCACCGCCGGCTGGATGTTCCCCGGAAGCGGTGTGGGGCCGCGGGCCTCAGGCGAGGCCGTCAGCGTTCAACCGGGCCAGGAGCAGCGCTTCCGCGACGATGGCGTTCCGGAAGTCCTCGAGGTGCAGCGATTCGTTGGCGCTGTGCGCCCGCGAGTCGGGGTCCTCGACGCCGGTGACGAGGATCTGCACGTCCGGGTACAGCTCGGTGAGGTCCGCGATGAAGGGAATGGAACCGCCAATGCCGGTCTCGACGGCCGGAACGCCCCATGCCTCGCCGAGGGCCCACATGGCCATGCTGGCCGCGGTGGACGTGGTGTCCGTGAGGAACGCGTTGCCGCTCTCCCCCGGGGTGAAGACCACCTCGGCTCCGAACGGTGCGTGGGATTCGACGTGGCGGCGGACGGCGTTCATGGCTTCGGCCGGGTTCTGCCCCGGGGCGAGCCGCAGGCTGAACTTGGCGCGGGCGCGCGGCAGCAGCGTGTTGGAGGCAACGTCCACGGCGGGTGCGTCGAAACCGATGATGGACAGCGCGGGCTTGGTCCACATCCGCGACGCGATGGTTCCGGTGCCGGCGAGCTTAACGCCGTCGAGCACGGAGGCGTCCTTGCGGTACTCCTCTTCGGTGAGGTCGACAGTTACGTCGTCGCGGCTGACCAGGCCGTCGATCGCGACGCTGCCTTCGTCGTCGTGCAGGGTGGCGATCAGCCGGGCCAGCAGGGTGGGGGCGTCCAGCACGGGGCCGCCGAACATGCCGGAGTGGACGGCGTGGTCAAGGACCTTAACCTCGATGGTGCCGTCGACCAGGCCCCGGAGGCTGGTGGTGAGTGCCGGGATGCCGACCTTCCAGTTCGATGAGTCGGCAACGACGATCACGTCCGAGCGCAGCAGTTCCTTGTGCGTTTCAAGGAACGAACGGAAGGTCGGCGAACCGGCTTCTTCCTCGCCTTCAAAGAAGAAGGTCACGCCCAGGCCCAGTTCCTCGCCCAGCACGCGTGTGACGGCGGAGTAGGCGGCCACGTGGGCCAGGATGCCGGCCTTGTCATCGGCCGCACCGCGGCCATAGAGGCGGCCGTCGCGCTCGACTGCGGTGAAGGGTTCGGTCTCCCAGAGGGCCAGGTCGCCGGTCGGCTGCACGTCATGGTGGGCGTAGAGCAGGATGGTCGGCTTGCCGGCCGCGGCAGCACGGCGGGCGACGACGGCGGGACCGCCAGGGGTGCCGTCTTCCTTGTCGCATCGCAGCACCCGGACGTCGTCGAACCCGGTGGCCCGCACCAATTCGGCGACGGCGTCGGCGCTGGCGTTCAGCGGTGCCGGGTCGAAGCTGGGCCAGGCGATGCCGGGGATGGCCACAAGCTGCTTGAGCTGTTCGACAGTGGTGTCAAAGGATTCGGTAACGGCCTGGCGGAGGGCGTCGGCATCGATGGCGCCGCCGGCTGGGGTCTGCGGGTTCCCCGCGGGTGATGAAGTCATGGCCAAAACACTACCGTGCCTCCTGTTACAGCAAACGGGCGGCCGGGTGTGGCCTGGGCCTCGCCCCGGTGCCCGCAGGGTATTCTGTAGGGGTGTTTGGACGTAAAAAGGAAGCGCCCTCGGCGCAGGACGTAGTTGACCAGCAGGTGGCCGAGGCAGCAGCCCGGGACGCCGCCATCGGCAAGGGAGCCCCAACGCCTAAGCGCAGCGCCCAGGTCGCCGCCCGCAAGCGGCCCCTGGTTCCGGAAGATCGCAAGGCCTCCAAGGCTGCAGAACGCACCGCCATTGCGGACCAGCGGCTCAAGATGCGCCAGGCCATGGACACCGGTGATGAGAAGTTCCTGCCGCTTCGCGACAAGGGACCGCAGAAGCGCTTTGCCCGCGATTACGTGGACGCCCGTTTCAGCCTCGGCGAGTACCTGATGTTCGGCGCGTTGCTCTTTGTGATCATCTCCCTGCTGGTTCCGGCCAGCAGCGACCAGATGATCTACGTCCTGGGCGGATTCTGGGTCATGTTCCTGGCCGTGTTCGTGGATGTCTTTATCCTCTCCCGCAAGCTGAAGAAGCGCCTGGCCGAGAAGTTCGGCGAGGTGGAGCGCGGCACCGTCTGGTACGGCTCCATGCGCTCCCTGCAGTTCCGCCGCCTGCGGCTCCCCAAGCCGCAGGTCAAGCGCGGCGAGTTCCCCGCCTAATTCAGCCGTCAAAAGGCCCCCGGCAGTTGGACTGCCGGGGGCCTTTTTGTGTCTGACGGGCGCCCGCGGACTCTTTCCGGAGCCGCGTCCGGTCAGCGTCGGGCGGCCTGCTTCGCGAGGTCCCGGTTGATCCGCGCAGCCCAGAAGGGGCCCTCGTAGAGGAAGGCCGTGTAGCCCTGCACCAGCGTTGCGCCGGCGTCGATCCGGTCGCGGACGTCCTGGGCGGACTCCACGCCGCCCACCGACACCAGGGTAAGGGCACCGCCGGTGGCGGCTTTCAGCCGGGCCAGGACCTCAAGAGACCGCTGACGGAGCGGAGCACCGGACAGGCCGCCGGCGCCGCACGCCTCGACAGTGTCCGGGCTGGAGACGAGCCCGGTGCGGCCGATGGTGGTGTTGGTGGCAATGATGCCGTCGAGCTTCAGGTCCAGCGCCAGCCGGGCGACGTCGTCGATGTCCTCGTCGCTGAGGTCCGGGGCGATCTTAACCAGCAGCGGGACGTGCCGGCCCGCGGCGGTGTCCGCGGCTTCGCCGACCGCGGACAGGAGTGGCC
>NZ_JBFTNO010000229.1:0-4893 GCF_056397525.1 Arthrobacter sp. 05L45_2
CGAGAAATTGCAACCGACTTCCACTACCACGGCGGTTATGCGCCTTTTTCAAAAAATACCCCGCCGCACAACTGTCGGACAGCGGCGGAGCCTAGAACGATACTAATCTCTCCCGGCTCAGTTTCCGGGGTCGTTGTGCCCGGCGGGCGGCAGCGGCGGCATCGGCTGCCAGCCGTCGTCGGCCAGGATGGCCCGTGATTCGCGCCACCCCCGCCACAGCGCGCCGGTCCCTTTCAGGGTGCGTTCGACGAGGATGAGGCGGACCATTTCCTTCAGGAACGTCAGCGCGGTCCCGGCCGCGAAACCGGGCCTGCTGAACTTGCCGTGCGCCCGGAGGTACTGCCCCACGTGGCCGCGGTTGCGCATCACGTAGCGGCGGCTAAGGTCACTGGAGTCGTTGAGGTGGCGCAGAACCAGGTCCACCTGGCGCTGGGCGCGCACCTTCTTGATGACAAAGGCGTTGACGTAGACCACCGGGGTCTGCTGGGCGGCGAGCCACCCGTAGATGGTGTCATCCCAGGTGATGAAGAAGCGCGGATCCGGCAGCCCGATGTCACGGACAACTGCGGCGTTGATCAGCATGCCTTCGAAGTTGCCCACATTGGTGCGGAAAACGTCGGAGTGCCGGAAGACGTCGCGTGAGACCGGCAGGAAGACGCCCAGTGCACCGACAAAGTGGTGCTGCCAGAAGAAGGGGTTGCCGTTGGCGTCGTAGCGGCGGCCAATTATGCAGGAGTAGTCGGGGGTGAACCGGGCCAGGGCCTCCACCGCACCGGGGAGCACCTCGACGTCGTCGTCCATCAGCCAGAGCCATTCGGCGCCCAACTGCAGCGCCAGCTCCACGCCGCGGGAGAAGCCGCCGGCGCCGCCGATGTTCTCCGGCAGCCGTTCGTACTCAATCGGCGCCCCGCCTGCGGAGATGGCCCGGGCCACGACCTCCGGGGTGTGGTCGCTGCTCGCGTTGTCCACCACAATGATCCGCGCGGGGCGGTTGTCGAGGCGGGCAAAGGATTCCAGCAGGTTTTGCAGGAAGTCTGCCCGGTTGTAGGTGACGACGACGGCGTACAGGTTCTCCATGCCGGCCTAGCGGTCGCCGGACATCAGCCGCGCGGGCGAGCCGAAGCCCTTGCCGCGGAAACCGGTTGAGTAGGCGTTGAACCAGTGCGCGAGGCCTTTGAAGTCACCGCTCTTGAGGAAGTAGTACGGGAAGCCGACCATGTCAGCGCTGAACCAGCGCAGGTTGCGGTACTTACGGGTCAGGTAACCCCGGTTGCGGAAGTAGCAGTAGCGCTTGAATTCGCCCTCGGGGATGACGGGGGTGATGAATCCGCCGAAGACGGGCTTCATTTCGGTCCAGGTGGCCGGGTGCTGCACTGCCACCGTCGCCAGGGTGCCGTATTTCAGGCCGGCTTTCTTGACCCGGGAGAGGAAATCGACCTCGTCGCCGCGGATGAAGAACTTCACGTCCGGGATGCCGATGGTGTGGAAGACCTCAGTGCGGATCAGGGCGCCGTTGAAGAAGTGCACCATGCCCGGGAGGTAGCCCATCGGGGCCAGCTTGGACCGGTCATTGGTCAGCAGGCCGTTGATCCGGAAGTTGAAGGACAGCCGGTTGGGATCGGCCGTGGCCGCAACAAGCGGGCTCACGATGTCGAGCTGGTGTTCTTCCGCGGTTTTCAGCAACTCGGCGAGGCAGGTGCCGTCCTCGGGGTGGCCGTCGTCGTCCATCAGCCAGATCCACTCGGCACCGCTGGCCATGGCGGCCAGGATCGCGTACGCGAACCCGCCGGCGCCGCCAAGGTTAGCCTCGGAGCGCAGGTAATTGATGTTCGAACCACCGGCGGCAACGACGTCGGTGGCCGGCACGGTGCCTGAGTCCACCAGCGCGATCGAGTGGATGGGGGCGGTTTGGTCCGCGAGTCCCTTCAGGAGCAGCGCCAGCTCTTGATGGCGGTCGAAGGTTACGGCCGCGACGGCGACTTTGGGCTGCATGGTCAGTTCCTGGGGGCGTCGTCGGCGGAGTCGGAGGGAACGTCAGGTTCCGCAACAGCGGTGGCGGTATCAGCATCCGCGTGGGCGGTGTCAGCATCCGCGGGGGCGGCCGGCTCTTCGCCGGCGCCAAGCACACCCGGAACCACTTCGCGCAGCCGCTCCAGGCTGATGGCACCCTGGCGGACCACGCGCATGGGCGTGGCGGTGGCGTCAACGATCGTGGACGGCTCGGCCCCGCTTCCCTCAACCGGCCGGTGGCCGCCCTCGAGGTAGACCTCAACGGATTCCGCCAGCTGCGCTTCTGCCTCCGCAGCGTTCTGGGCCGCGGCCTGGCCGGTCCGGTTGGCGGACGAGACTGCCAGCGGCCCGGTGAGGGTCAGCAGGTCCTGGGCGACGTCGTCGGCCGGAAGGCGCAGGGCGACGGTGCCCTTGGTGTCGCCGAGATCCCAGTCGAGGCTGGGCTGGGCGTGCAGGATCAGGGTCAGGCCGCCGGGCCAGAATGCCTCGGCGAGCTGCCGCGCCTCGGCGGGGACGTCGGTGGCGAGTCCGTCGAGGGCGTTCAGCCGGGGAATGAGCACCGGCGGGGGCATCTGCCGGCCGCGGCCCTTGGCAGCGAGCAGCAGTGTCACGGCCATCGGCGAGAAGGCGTCCGCGCCGATTCCGTACACGGTATCGGTGGGGAGGACCACACATTTGTGCTCCCGGATGGCCCGCTGGGCGTGTTCAAGTCCTGCGGCACGCTGCTCTGCGTCCGCGCAATCGTAAGTGGTGGTCACTGACCTATCCTTTCATCACTGCCGGCATCGGGCTTGCGGACAGCACTCGTGGCGCGCTCCCGGCCGTTGAGATCCAGATGCGTGGCAACCCCGGTCCAGTGACCCGAGCGCTCCAGCATCGTGGCAATCCAGCCCGACTGGACTTCGGCATGTTCCATCACAAAATAGCCGCCAGGCACCAGGAGCCTCGCCGCGGAGGCTGCGGCTGCGGTGGGCAGTTCCATGCCGTCCGCTCCCCCGCCATAAAGCGCCTCCGCGGGATCGTGCAACGCCACTTCGGGTTCGTTGGGGACCGCTTCGGCGGGAATGTACGGCGGGTTGGAGACCACGACGTCGAAGCTGCCGTTGTGTTCGGGCAGCGCGTCCCGCAGGTCCCCGCGGACCAGCCGGACCCCGAGCGGCGCGAGGTTTTTCGCGGCCCAGGCGTGTGCGAATTCGCTGAACTCGACGGCGTGCACCTCAGCGTTGGGAACCTCGTGCGCGATCGATCCCGCGATCGCGCCGGAGCCTGTCCCGAGGTCAACAACCTTGGGCCCGCGTCCGCGGGACGGCTCCGCGGCGGCCCAGGTCTTGAGCCAGTCGATTACCAGCTGGACCACGGACTCCGTCTCCGGACGCGGGATGAACACCCCGGGTCCGACGGCGAGTTCCAGATAGCGGAAACGCGCCACACCGGTGAGGTGCTGCAGCGGGATCCGCCGGGCGCGCTCGGCCACAAGCTCGCCATACCCCTCGGGCGCCGGCGTGTCCCCAAGGACCATGGCGCGGAGCCGGCCGGGGCCGACGCCCAGCAGGTGGCCGGCCAGGAGTTCGGCGTCGACTTTGGGGCTCGGCACACCGGCGGCGGCGAGCACCGCCGTCGCCTCGCGGACAGCGTCGGCGAGGCTCGGCCGGGTATCAGGTGTCATCTGGGGCGGGGTCGCTACTAGTCGCCGATGGCGTCGAGGCGGGCCTGCTCGTCCATCTCGATGGCGGACTGGATGACTGGTTCCAGGTCCCCGTTCATGACCTGGTCCAGGTTGTACGCCTTGTACCCGGTGCGGTGGTCCGCGATCCGGTTTTCCGGGTAGTTGTACGTCCGGATGCGCTCCGAGCGGTCCATGGTGCGGATCTGCGACTTGCGCTGCGCGGAGTTCTCGGCGTCGATCTGCTCCTGCTGGTGCGCGAGGATGCGGGCACGCAGCACGCGCATGCCGGCCTCACGGTTCTGCAGCTGGGACTTCTCGTTCTGCATGGCCACCACAATGCCCGTGGGAAGGTGGGTAATGCGCACCGCGGAGTCGGTGGTGTTGACCGACTGCCCGCCGGGGCCGGAGGAGCGGTAGACGTCGATCTTGAGATCGTTCTGGTTGATTTCGAGTTCCTCGGGCTCGTCCACTTCGGGGAGCACCAGCACGCCGGCGGCCGAGGTGTGGATGCGGCCCTGGGATTCGGTCACGGGAACACGCTGCACCCGGTGCACGCCGCCCTCGAACTTCAGCCGGGCGTAGACGCCTTCGGCGGGGTCGTTGGAGTTGCCCTTGACGGCCATCTGGACGTCCTTGTAGCCGCCGAGGTCCGATTCCGTGGCGGAGATCAGTTCGGTCTTCCAGCCGCGGGATTCGGCGTAGCGGCTGTACATGCGCAGGAGGTCCGCGGCGAACAGGGCAGCCTCGTCGCCGCCTTCGCCGCCCTTGACCTCGAGGATCACATTGCGGGCATCGTCCGGGTCGCGCGGGATCAGCAGCCGGCGAAGCTTGGCCGCGGCCGTCTCCAGCGCAGTCTCCAGCTCGGGCACCTCGGCGGCGAACTCAGGATCCTCGTCGGCCATTTCCTTGGCGGCCGCGAGGTCATCGCTGATGCCTTCCCAGCGGTGGTAAGCCTCCACAATGCCGTTCAGCTGAGCAGACCGCCGCCCCAGCTTCCGGGCCAGCTTCTGGTCAGCATAAACGGCAGGATCCCCAAGCTGCGCCTGAATAGCAGCATGCTCATCCAACAGCCCCTGTACGGACTCAAACATTTTCAAACCTCTTTCGACTTGGTACCAAGTCTAATGACGCACGAAGCGGCCGGTGACCTGGCGGCCGGCGTCGCATATTTTTTGCCGGCCCGGGAGTGGCATCGGGCCTGTCGGAGCGTTGCGGCC
>NZ_JBFTNO010000230.1:0-7189 GCF_056397525.1 Arthrobacter sp. 05L45_2
CGGTGTACACCGTGGGTGCACAGATCGTCGAAACCATCCGCCTGCACAACGAGGTCTCGCCTGACCAGGCCCGCGAACGCGCCCTGCGGATGCTCGAACTCGTGGAACTGCCGGACCCGGAGAAGGCCTTCAAGTCCTACCCGCACCAGCTCTCCGGCGGGCAGCGCCAGCGCGCCATGATCGCCCAGTCGCTCTCCTGCGACCCCAAGCTGCTTATCGCCGACGAACCGACCACGGCCCTTGATGTCACCGTGCAGGCCGAAATCCTGGACCTCATGCGCAACCTGCGCAACAAGCTGGACAGTGCGATTGTGCTGATCACCCACGACATGGGTGTGGTGGCCGACCTCGCCGACCGGATCGCCGTGATGCGCCGGGGACTGATCGTGGAAACCGGTACGGCCGCGGAGATCTTCCACAACCCGCAGCACGAGTACACCCAGGCCCTCCTGGCAGCCGTGCCGCACCTGGGGCAGGGCGGTGCTGAAAGCGAGCCCGACGTCGACGTCACCGCAGCCCTGGCCGCCGCGACGCACGCCGACCTCGACGCGGTGCCGCGTTCGGAGCTGCTCCGGCGGGAGCGGGAGAACGCCGCGGCGCTGGCGGCCGCCGGGACGGCTAAACCGCAGGGCGATCCTGTCCTGGAACTCACCGACGTCGCTATCGAATACCCGAAGCAGGGACGGGTGCCGGCGTTCCGCGCTGTCGAGGGCGCCAATCTTGCCATCTACCCGGGCCAGGTCGTCGGGCTGGTGGGGGAGTCCGGCTCGGGTAAGACCACCATCGGCCGTGCCGCCGTCGGCCTGCTGCCGGTTGCCGCGGGCACCATGAAGGTGGTGGGCCAGGACATTTCCGCCGCCAAGAGGAACGGCCGCCAGTTGCACGAGATGCGCCGGCACGTCGGCATGGTCTTCCAGGACCCCTCGTYGTCGCTGAACCCGCGGCTGCCCATCGGTGAAAGCATCGGCGAACCGATGTTCCTCGCCGGCGTCGCCAAGGGGGCGGACCTGCAGTCGCGGATCGAGGCCCTGCTGGACCAGGTGGAGCTGCCGCGCGACTATCGCAACCGCTACCCGCACGAGCTCTCCGGCGGCCAGAAACAGCGCGTCGGCATCGCCCGGGCACTGTCGCTGAAGCCGAAGCTGATGGTGGCGGACGAGCCCACGTCGGCTCTGGACGTTTCCGTCCAGGCGAAGGTCCTCGAACTGTTCCAGGCCCTGCAGAAGGAACTGGGTTTTGCCTGCCTCTTCGTCACCCACGACCTCGCGGTGGTGGACGTCCTGGCCGACAGGATCTGTGTGATGCAACGCGGCCGGATTGTCGAGCAGGGCAGCCGCGACCAGATCCTCCGGAACCCGCAGCAGCCCTACACGCAGCGTCTCCTCGCGGCGGTTCCGCTGCCGGATCCGGAGAAGCAGCGCGAACGGAGGGAGCTGAGGGCGCAGTTGCTCGCGGGCGCGAGCTAGGCGGTTTTTAGGGGGTTTTCGGTTAACCCGTTATAACCCGCAGCCTCCGGAGGCGTATGGTACCAGCCAGTAATGTGTGACTTGAAATACGTTTCGATTGACGCTAGCCGTCACGAGATTGTTGAGTCACGGTTTGGCAACGGAGTTCCATCATTCGGACTTTTTGCGGTTAGGCTACTTCCATATGTAGGCCACGTCACAGGATATTTCTGTGCCCGGGCCTGCCGGGAAGCACAAGTCTCTCCCGCACGAACTCCCACAACTCTTAGGAGGCGGAATGCGTTTTTCGCGCACTTCCAAAGCACTGGGCATGGTGGCTATCGCCGCTTTGGCCCTGACCGGTTGCGGCGGCGGCGGTTCTAACACCGCCGGCGGCAGCACCGGTGGCGACGCCAGCAAGGTCATCATCGCCGACGGTTCCGAGCCCCAGCGTCCGCTGATGCCCGCCGACACCAACGAAGTTGGCGGCGGCAAGGTTATCGACATGATCTTCGCCGGTCTTGTCAGCTACGACCCCAGCGGCAAGCCCGTGAACGAACTCGCCGAGTCCATCGAGGGCAAGGACGGCCAGCACTTCACCATCAAGATCAAGAAGGACCAGAAGTTCACGAACGGCGAGGCCATCACCGCCAAGACGTTCGTTGACTCCTGGAACTTCGGTGCRGCCGCGAAGAACGCCCAGCTCAGCGGCGCCTTCTTCGAGAGCATCAAGGGCTACGACGAAGCCAGCAAAGAAGGCTCCACCGTCACCACCATGTCCGGCCTGAAGGTCGTCGACGACCAGACCTTCACCGTTGAACTGAAGCAGCCGGAATCCGACTGGCCGCTCCGCCTTGGCTACACCGCGTTCGTTCCGGTTCCGTCCGGCGCGCTGAAGGACCCGAAGGCGTTCGGCGAGAAGCCGGTCGGAAACGGCCCGTACAAGCTGGCCGAYGGCGGCTGGCAGCACAACGTGCAGATCCAGCTCGTCCCGAACCCGGACTACAACGGCCCGCGCAAGGCCAAGAACGCCGGCGTGACGTTCAAGATCTTCCAGAACGACGACGCTGCGTACCAGGACCTGCTGTCCAACAACCTGGACATCCTGCAGACCATCCCCACGAGCGCTTTGAAGAACTTCAAGAGCGACCTGGGCGACCGCACCATCAACAAGCCGTACGCCGGCAACCAGACCATCGCGATTCCGGAATACCTGCCGGAGTGGAGCGGTGAAGCCGGCAAGCTCCGCCGCCAGGCCATCTCCATGGCCATCAACCGCGACGAAATCACCAAGGTCATCTTCAGCGGTGCACGCCAGCCCGCGAAGGACTTCACCGCTCCGGTTCTGTCCGGCTACAGCGACTCGATCCCGGGTTCCGAGAACCTGAAGTTCGACGCCGACAAGGCCAAGGCCGCTTGGGCCAAGGCTGACGCCATCCAGAAGTGGGACGCGAACAAGACCTTCACCATCGCCTACAACGCCGACAAGGGCGGCCACAAGGCATGGGTTGAGGCTGTTGTGAACCAGCTCAAGAACACGCTGGGCATCAAGGTTGAGGGCAAGCCGTACGCAACCTTCAAGGAAGCCCGCAACGACGCCACCGCAGGCACGCTGACCGGTGCAATCCGCGCCGGCTGGCAGGCCGACTACCCGTCGCTGTACAACTTCCTCGGACCGATCTACAAGACCGGTGCAGGCTCCAACGACGCACGCTACGCCAACCCGGCGTTCGACAAGGCCATCTCTGAAGGTCTCGCCGCTTCCTCCGTTGCAGACGGCAACAAGGCCATGAACAAGGCTCAGGAAACCCTCCTGACCGACCTTCCGGCCATCCCCCTGTGGTACCAGGTTGCCCAGGGCGGCTGGAGCGACAAGGTCTCCAACGTTGACTACGGCTGGGACGGCGTCCCGCTGTACTACAACATCACTGGCAAGTAATAACTGAACGACGGCGGGGGCTRCCTGGATTGGGGCCCTCGCCGTTGTTTTGCTTTCCCCCTATTTCTAAGCACCCGCCACGGCCGGTGCGATCCGCAGCCGGTCCGCCGTGACCGTACCGGCGCCGGCTGCACCCATAATGAAAAGGTTCTTTGATGAACAACTCCGCCGCATCCTTGCACGGGATGCCTGCTGACGGGGGTGTCGTTCGCTAATGGCGACTTACATCCTCAAGCGTTTCCTGCAGCTGATCCCGGTCTTCCTGGGCGCCACGCTGCTGGTGTACTTCCTGGTCTTCAGCCTGCCTGGCGACCCCATCGTGGCCCTCTTCGGCGACAAGCCGGTCAACGAGGCCGTCGCGGCCCAGCTCCGGCAGCAGTACCACCTCGATCAGCCGTTCTGGATCCAGTACCTGCTCTACCTCAAGGGCATCTTCACGTTCGACCTCGGCCAGGACTTCTCCGGCCGCCCCATTGCCGCCGTGCTGGGTGAGGTCTTCCCGGTGACGGCCCGCCTCGCCGTTATGGCCTTGATCTTCGAAGCCGTTTTCGGCATCATCTTCGGCCTGATCGCCGGCCTCCGCAAGGGCAAGTTCTTCGACGCGACCGTCCTGATCGCGTCCCTGATCGTCATCGGCATCCCGATCTTCGTGCTCGGCTTCGTGCTGCAGTTCACCATCGGCGTCCAGCTCGGCTGGGCCAAACCGACCGTCAGCTCGGCCGCCACGGTCCAGGACCTGATCCTGCCCGCGATCGTCCTCGGCCTCGGCTCCTTTGCCTACGTGCTGCGCCTGACCAGGACCAGCGTCATCGAAAACATGAACGCCGACTACGTGCGCACCGCCACCGCCAAGGGCCTGTCGCGTTTCCGCGTGGTCCGCGTGCACATCCTGCGCAACTCGCTGATCCCGGTCATCACCTTCCTCGGTGCTGACCTGGGCGCCCTCATGGGCGGTGCCATCGTCACCGAAGGCATCTTCAACGTCCCGGGCGTCGGCAACCGGTTGTACCGGGCCGTCACGCAGGGTGAGGGACCCACCGTCGTCTCCATCGTGACGGTGCTGGTGCTCATCTATGTTGTGTCCAACCTGCTTGTAGACCTGCTGTACGCCTGGCTTGACCCAAGGATCCGCTATGACGCCTGAGAACATCACCCCGGACCAGCGCACTGCGGCCCCGGCCAAGCGGCACGTCGAACACTTCGTCGCCGACTTCTCCGAGACACCGCTGCAGGCAACCGACAAGGTCAAGGAAGACCAGGCTCCGCTGAGCCTGTGGGGCGAGGCCTGGAAGAACCTGCGCAAGCAGCCGCTCTTCCTGATCTCCGCCTTCCTGATCCTCGTCGTCGTCGCCGTGTCACTTTTCCCCTCGCTCTTCTCCGGCATCGACCCCGCCTCGGAGGCATGCCAGCTGGCCAACTCCGACGCCGGACCGGCCGCCGGGCACCCGCTGGGCTTCACCCAGCAGGGCTGCGACGTGTACGCACGCGTGATCTTCGGTACCCGCTCCGACATCTTCTTCGCCCTGCCGCTGATCCTCGGCGCCATCGTGATGATGCAGCTGCCCGTCTTCCGTGCCAACCGCACGGCCTGGACGCTGGTGCTGATCCTGGTGACCTTCGGCTGGCCGCAGATCGCCCGTATCACCCGCGGTGCCGTGATCGAGGTCCGCAATGCCGACTTCGTGACCGCCGCCCGCTCCCTGGGCGTTTCTAAGTTCGGTGCGCTGATGCGCCACGTTATGCCGAACTCGCTGGCTCCGATCATCGTCGTCGCCACCATCTCGCTGGGTACCTTCATCGTCGCGGAATCGACCCTGTCGTTCCTCGGCATCGGGCTGCCGCCGAGCGTGATGTCCTGGGGCAATGACATCCAGGCAGCGCAGGCTTCCCTGCGGTCCAACCCGATGCCCCTGCTCTGGCCGGCCATCGCGCTGTCCATCACGGTCCTGAGCTTCATCATGCTGGGCGACGCCCTGCGCGATGCGCTCGATCCCAAAGCGCGCAAGCGATGAAAGGGGACGCCATGAACGCCTCTGTCGAATTCCACGAAGCCGGCGCGGCCGCCGGACGTCCGCTCCTTGAAATCAAGGACCTGGCGATCAGCTTCACCACCAGCAACGGCGAGGTGAACGCTGTCCGCAACGCCCACCTCACCGTAATGCCGGGCGAAACCGTCGCCATCGTCGGCGAGTCCGGCTCCGGCAAGTCGACGACGGCGCTGGCCGCCATCGGCCTGCTGCCCAGCAACGGCCGTGTGGCCGCCGGCAATGTCTTCTTCGACGGCGAGGACATCGCCCACGCCTCGGAGAAGCGGATGATCGAACTGCGCGGCAACAGCATCGGTATGGTGCCGCAGGACCCGATGTCCAACCTCAACCCGGTCTGGAAGATCGGTTACCAGGTCCGCGAAACGCTGAAGGCGAACGGGCTGCCCAGCGGCCCCGACGACGTCGCGAAGGTGCTGTCCGAAGCCGGTCTGCCCGATGCCTCACGCCGTGCCAACCAGTACCCGCACGAGTTCTCCGGCGGCATGCGCCAGCGTGCCCTGATCGCGATCGGCCTGTCCTGCCAGCCGCGCCTGCTCATTGCCGATGAGCCGACGTCGGCCCTGGACGTGACCGTCCAGCGGCAGATCCTGGATCACCTGGACAAGATGACCACCGAACTCGGCACGGCCGTCCTGCTCATCACCCACGACCTCGGCCTCGCCGCCGAGCGCGCCGACAAGGTTGTGGTCATGTACCGCGGCCAGGTCGTCGAAGCCGGTCCGTCGCTGGAGCTGCTGCAGAACCCGCAGCACCCGTACACCCAGCGGCTGGTTGCCTCGGCGCCGTCGCTGGCGTCACGGCGCATCCAGGCTGCCAAGGAACTCGGCGTCGAATCCGATGACCTGCTGGCACCCGCCGAGGACGTCGTCGTTGCCTCGACCCTGCCCGACGAGGTGCTGCAGATTGAGAACCTCAAGAAGGTCTTCAAGCTGCGCTCCGGCTTCGGCCGTTCCACCGACTTCACCGCTGTGGACGACGTGTCCTTCAGCGTCAAGCGGGGAACGACGACGGCGATCGTGGGGGAGTCGGGTTCCGGCAAGTCCACCGTGGCCCAGATGGTCCTGAACCTGCTCCAGCCGACCTCCGGCAAGATCGTGTTCGACGGCGTCGACACTTCCACGCTGAACAGCAAGGAGATCTTCGCCTTCCGGCGCCGGGTGCAGCCGATCTTCCAGGACCCTTACGGTTCCCTCGACCCGATGTACAACATCTTCCGGACCATCGAGGAACCGCTGCGGACCCACAAGATCGGGGACAAGGCCAGCCGGGAGAAAAAGGTCCGGGACCTGCTGGACCAGGTGGCACTGCCGCAGTCCACCATGCAGCGCTACCCGAACGAGCTCTCCGGCGGCCAGCGCCAGCGTGTGGCTATCGCCCGTGCCCTGGCCCTCGACCCCGAGGTCATCATCTGCGACGAGGCGGTGTCCGCCCTGGACGTGCTGGTGCAGGCGCAGGTGCTGAACCTGCTCGCCGACCTGCAGTCGCGGCTGGGCCTGACCTACCTGTTCATTACCCATGACCTCGCGGTGGTCCGGCAGATCGCCGACCACGTGTGTGTGATGGAGAAGGGCAAGCTGGTCGAGACCGGTTCCACCGACGAGGTCTTCGACTCGCCGAAGCAGGATTACACGAAGGCGCTGCTGAACGCGATCCCCGGAGCGAAGCTGATGCTTCCCCCCGAGGTGGCTTCGGCCTAGCCAGGCGGTACCCCGCACGGCAGCACCACAACAAGAGCCGGCGTCCACCCTGGGGTGGAC
>NZ_JBFTNO010000231.1:0-4823 GCF_056397525.1 Arthrobacter sp. 05L45_2
ACCCTGGGGTGGACGCCGGCTCTTGCGTTGGCTGTTGCTGTGGTGGCTGGTGTTGAGTTGGCCGCTGTTGAGTTGGCTGATTCGCGTGTGTTCCGGCGGGGGCCGGGCGCATTGCTAGCCGAGGCCGAGGGCCTCGAAGCGCTTGGTGAGCACGCCGGCCGCGATCTCGTGGCCCTGCGCGTTCAGGTGTCGGTCGTCCTTCAGGTACTGCGCCAGACCGTACCGGGTGAGCCAGTCGCCCACGCTGACAAACGAGAGCCCGTATTCCTTGGCCACGGCACCCAGCAGCGTATCCACCTCGGTACGGCGCCCGCCGCCGGCCTGTGAGCCACGGGCGAGCGTTCCGACCATGACCACTTCGGCGTCGGGGTAGCGGTCTTCCACGGCCTGGATCAAACGCTCGGCATGCTCGGCGATCTCAACATTCGATGCTCCCCGGGTGGCATCGTTGCCGCCGCCTTCGATGACCACCAGGGGCGGTGCGCCGTAGGGCAGGTACCAGTCACAGTTTTCCAGGCCGTCGATGTAGTTGCCGCGGGTGCTGTTGCCGACGACGAATCCGGTGCCGCTGCCGCCGCCGAACACCACGTGGTAGCCCAGCCGTCCGAGGGCCTGCCGGGGCCAGCTGTCAGTAGGCTCCGACTGGGAATCACCAATGAGCACGGCCGTGTGGGCAACGTCTTCCACGATGATTTCCAGCCGGCCGTTCGCCGGGTTGCGGTACAGGGAACCGGCGGGAAGGCTGGCCGGGTCCACCGTGCCCTTCTTGCGGACCGTCCCGGCGGCCGCGGGCTGGCCTGGCCCGGCGACGGCCGCGACCGGGACGTCCTTCACACGGTCGGCGGACTTGGTAGGAGCAGCAGAATCCAGTGCCGGGGCACAGCCGCCAAGAAAGAGGGCGGCGGCGATCAGGGGCGGCATGACATGGGTCATCCTCAGGGCACTTCGCATGTCGGACTCCCCGCACGGTCGTAGGTACTCCAGCAATGATCCGGCATGTACCGGCCGAAAACCAGTGACATTGGTCACGGTGGGCCCCCGTCGGGTCAACGATTTGGTAACGGGGCGGGGGAGGGGTGCTGCCGGGATTTRGGCCAATAAATGCCCGGTCGTCTAGAATGGATGAAGGAGCCCTGTGTCAAAGGGCCTTGTCCGTCGTGCGTTCCGGTTGGAAATGTCGCGATACAACAGCTGACTTCACCACTGAATCGAGCAATAACGCATGTCTGAAACCACCACCAACACTGCGGTAGCCACTGCATCGCGCAGTGACCTGCGCAACGTCGCGATCGTGGCCCACGTTGACCACGGCAAGACCACCCTGGTCGATGCCATGCTCAAGCAGACCAACTCCTTTGCCGAGCACAACCACCTCGAAGACCGCGTCATGGACTCCGGTGACCTGGAACGCGAAAAGGGCATCACCATCCTCGCCAAGAACACCACGGTTGCCTACAACGGCCCGTCGTCGAACGGCGAGACCATCACCATCAACGTCATCGACACCCCCGGCCACGCCGACTTCGGCGGAGAGGTCGAGCGCGGCCTGTCCATGGTCGACGGCGTCGTCCTCCTCGTGGACGCCTCCGAGGGCCCGCTGCCCCAGACCCGCTTCGTGCTGCGCAAGGCCCTGGCCGCGCACCTGCCGGTGATCCTGCTGGTCAACAAGACCGACCGCCCCGACGCCCGGATCGAGGAAGTCGTCCACGAGTCCATGGACCTGCTCCTTGGCCTCGCCTCCGACCTCGCCGACGAAGTGCCGGACCTGGACCTGGACAAGATCCTCGAGGTTCCGGTYGTCTACGCCGCCGCCAAGGTYGGCCGCGCYTCSCTCGAGCAGCCCGCYGACGGCACCGCYCCGGARAACGAGGACCTGGAGCCGCTCTTCAAGACCATCGTCGAGCACATCCCGGCCCCGACGTACAACCCCGAGGGTGTCCTCCAGGCGCACGTCACCAACCTGGACGCCTCCCCGTTCCTGGGCCGTCTGGCGCTCCTGCGCATCTACAACGGCACCCTGCGCAAGGGCCAGACCGTGGCCTGGGCGCGTGCCAACGGTGAGCTGAAGAACGTCAAGATCACCGAGCTGCTGGCCACCAAGGCCCTGGACCGCGTCCCGGCCGAGTCCGCCGGCCCGGGCGAGATTGTCGCCGTCGCCGGTATCGAGGAAATCACCATCGGTGAGACCCTGACCGACGCCGAGAACCCGCAGCCGCTGCCGCTGATCACCGTGGACGATCCCGCGATCTCCATGACCATTGGTATCAACACCTCGCCGCTGGCCGGCAAGGTCAAGGGCGCGAAGGTCACCGCCCGCCAGGTCAAGGACCGCCTCGACAAGGAACTGATCGGTAACGTCTCGATCAAGGTTCTTCCCACCGAGCGTCCCGACGCTTGGGAAGTCCAGGGCCGTGGCGAGCTCGCGCTGGCCATCCTCGTTGAGCAGATGCGCCGCGAAGGCTTCGAGCTGACCGTGGGCAAGCCGCAGGTTGTCACCAAGGTGGTCGACGGCAAGGTCCACGAGCCGATGGAGCACATGACCATCGACGTGCCGGAAGAGTACCTCGGCGCGGTCACCCAGCTCATGGCAGCCCGCAAGGGCCGCATGACCAACATGGCCAACCACGGCACCGGCTGGTGCCGCATGGAATTCATCGTTCCGGCCCGTGGCCTGATCGGCTTCCGCACCCGGTTCCTCACGGACACCCGCGGCGCCGGCATTGCCGCTTCGATCTCCGAGGGCTACGAGCCATGGGCCGGCCCGATCGAGTACCGTACCAACGGTTCGATGATCGCCGACCGCGCCGGTGTTGTGACGCCGTTCGCGATGATCAACCTGCAGGAACGTGGCTCCTTCTTCGTCAAGCCCACCTCCGAGGTGTACGAGGGCATGATCGTCGGCGAGAACTCCCGCGCCGACGACATGGACGTGAACATCACCAAGGAAAAGAAGCTCACCAACATGCGTGCCGCTTCCTCCGACACCTTCGAGAACCTGACGCCGCCGCGCGACCTGACCCTCGAAGAGTCCCTCGAATTCGCCCGCGAGGACGAGTGCGTGGAGGTCACCCCGGACGCCATCCGCATCCGTAAGGTCATCCTGGACACCAACGAGCGTGCCAAGGCCAACCGCGCCCGCGCTAAGGTCTGATCCCGGTCTCCGGGCCTCGGCTGAGACGTGACTAAGAGAGCTGCCGGCAGGGCAGGCGGTATTGCCGCCGCCCTGCCGGCAGCTCTGTTTGCTGCCCTGGCCGGGACCGTACTGCACCGCCAGAGCCTGTCCCTCGCCGGGGTTGAACTGCCCTGGGGTGTGCTCGCCGCGCTGGTGCTGCTGGCGTCGGTGGAGCTGTGGCTCGGAGCGGCCTTCCGTTCGGTCGTTCCGGCCGCTGTCTGCGGGGCAGGATGCTACGCCTTGGCCGGCTGGTGGGCCACCCTGGAGGCGGGCAAGCGGCTGATCATCGGCGACCTGCCCGGAAACCTGTGGATCTTCGGCATTGGCGTGGTAACAGTGGGCATGCTCATCTGGTGCCGCCGCTACGCCCGGGCGCGGAGGTAGGGCGGCTTCCCCTCCGACGGACATGCCCATCCTTCGTGCACCCGGATGAGCATGTCCATTTTTTGTGCCCGGATTTGGGCATGCCCGCCCCTCGCCCCCCGCCCGGATGGACATGCGCCGCTTCTGGTCCCCTGGACGGACATGCCCATTTTTCGTGCCAGGAATCGAGCATGCCCGCTCCTGCCGAGCACCCCGGACGGACATGCTCATTGGTCGGCTCAAAGGGTGGACATATATGCACTATGTCCATTGGTCAGGGAGGGCGTTGGACATGTCCGGCGCCGCCGACGGACATGTCCATTTCCGGGCGCTGGKACCGGACCCGGGTTTGTGCACATAGCGCCTTACGGGGCTGTCCTAGGCCAGACCTGGTCGTAACCATGGGCGCATGGTGAAAATCAATGAAGTCATGTCCACGTTCGACGGCGTCGCCCGCGCCAAGCACCTCGCGGCGGCGGGCGTTTCGGGCTTCCAGCTTCGGACAGCGCTGGCCGACGGGGCAGTCACCCGGGTGGCCCGTGGCGTCTATGCACTGCCGGACGCGGATCCGGTGCTGGTCTCCATCCGCTCCCTGCCCGCCGAACCGGCCTGCGTCAGTGCGGCCCATTTCGGCGGCCTATGGGTGCTGGATATGCCCCAACAACCCCACGTCGGCCTGACCCACAGCCGCAGCTACCCGGGTTTTGTCTGCCACCGCGCCGTGGCGCCGCCCACCCTGCTCGATACGGTGGTTCAAAGCCTGCGCTGCCTGCCTGAACTGGACGGGCTCGTGATTGCGGAATCGGCGGTCGCCATCAAGGGACTGCCATTGTCATCGCTTCGGCTACGTTTGGCCGGCCGGAACGACGCCCGGGAGCGCGCCATCGCCGCGGCCATTGTCCCGCAGTCCCAGTCAGTCATTGAGTGCCTGGCCCGATTCACTCTTCGCCGGGCTGGCTTCCACGTTGAGTCGCAGGTGAACATCCGGGGGATGGGCCACCTGGACCTCATGGTTGACGGCCGCCTGGGCATAGAGACCGACGGCGCGGGCTTCCACATGGACCGGCGGAGTTTCGAGGAAGATCGACGCCGATGGAACGTCACCACCCGGCTCGGGGTCCCCACCCTGGTGGTCACCTACCCCTTGCTCAAATACCGCCCGGAAGAATTCATCGCCATGGTCCGGGACGCGTTGAACCGGCTCAGCGTGGCAGCCTGAACCGGCGGCCCCAGCTACGGATCAGTCCGGGCCGCGACCAATGAGCATGTCCGTCTGAGACGCTTCGGC
>NZ_JBFTNO010000232.1:0-4688 GCF_056397525.1 Arthrobacter sp. 05L45_2
GTCCAGGAGCGCATCGGCCTCCTCGAACCGGCCCTGCAGGCCGATGGCCCGGCCCAGCTGGGTGGYGAGTTCGGCYCGTTCGTCGGYGTCGTAGCGKTCATCKGCKGCSGCSGCCCGGAASCGGGMTTCGGASCCGGCRGGGTCRTCGAAGTCCCACAATTGGTCAAGGGTTGTCTGGTCCAGCATGTACGTTCTCCTGATCAGCTTTCACCTGCGGCGAGTTGACGTGCCTCTTCAATGTATCGGGAAGTGACGTGCCGCTGCGCCGCCCGGGCCAGGAGGCCGCCGGCGGCGTAGAACCAATTGGAGTGCCTGCTGAAGGCCGTGATGCTCAGCGATACCCGCCCGGCGGCGTCGATCCCGACCTCGAATGCTTCCTCGCCGCGCTCCGGATGGCCGGGCAGGGTGCCATACCCGAACCCCGCGCTTTGCGGGCCGCCGCCGGGTTCGGGCGGGTGCACCCACACGACCTCGCACGGCGCGTTGATCCGGAAGGGGCCGACGCCGAATCCGCTCACCACCCGCGCTCCGGGCACCACGGCGTCGGTCTCGGTACGGACGCGCCRCCCGGACCGTTTTTGCAGCTCCCAGGCGAGGATTCCCCGCGCCACCCGCTGGAAGGTGTCCGGCCCGTCGCCGAGGTGGGCCCAGGAGACCAGGCACGGGAAGCCTTCCGGAGCCTGGCCGTGCTCGGTGAGGCCTATGCCCGGATAGTTCAACGCTCCCCGCGCGATCCGGCCGGCGGACTCGCCGCTCACGCGCCGCCCCCGCGGGAGAGGCGGCCCCAGCCAAGCTGCTCCTGCTGGCGCCGGCTCAGGGTGGCCACCACGAGGTCGTAGGAGTCCTCCACCATGTCCCGGACCATCGAATCCGGCAGCGATCCGTCGAGCCGGACCCCATTCCAGTGGGTCTTGTTCATGTGCCAGGCGCCGGTGATCTCCGGGTGCGCGGCCCTCAGCTGTTCGGCCAGGGCAGGCTCGCATTTGAGGCTCACGGAGAACTCGTCCGGGTCCATGGTGGAGGCCGCGAACATCTTTGCCTCATGCCGGGCGCCGCCGGACACCGCGGCCCGCACCTTGAATACCGAGGTCTCGGGGCCGAAGGGGAAATCCTCAAAGGCGCCGGGAAACCCCAGACAGATCCCGCGGAGGGTGGCTACGTCCATACACCGAGCCTATCCGCCGGGTACGACCCTTACCCGCCGGACCCTGCCGTGCGGGCATCGCCGATGCTGTGCAGCCCCTCCGGAGTGGTGCCGTTGACCTCGTAGTCGCCCACCGTGCGGGCCTTGAACACGGCCGGGTTGTGGGTGGCGACGGTCCGGGCGTTGCGCCAGTGCCGGTCCAGCGACTTCGACCTCGACGTGGCGGAGGCTCCGGTCACGTCGAAGAGCTGCTGGGCCGCGGACTGGACCAGTTCGGGCACCAGCAGCTGGGCTTTCTCGACGGCGATTTCGCCGCGGACGTAGCGCTGGTCCGGGGTCAGCTCAAGCTCCGGATCGGCGCCGGCGTCGAGTTCCCGGGCTGCGGCCAGCACCACTGATTCGGCGGCGAAGACCTTGGCGGAGAGCTGTCCCACGAGCTGCAGGATCAGCGGGTCGCTGCGGAAGAGCTCTCCGGAGCCGGTATTGAACGTGCGTTTGCGGTCCCGGACCAGCGCTCGGGCGTCCGCCAGCGCCGCCCGGCCGATGCCGGCCATGACGGCGAGCAGGACAAGTTGGAAGAAGGCGGGCTCGTGGGTGGTGGATTCGGAGCGCCGGATGATGTTGGCGTCAGGAACGAGCGCGTCCCGGAAGATGGTGGTGCCGGTTCCGGTGAGCTGTTGGCCGAACCCGTCCCAGTCGTCCAGGATTTCGACGCCCGGCTGGGTGGTGCTGACTACGGCGTACTGCCGGCCCTCCACTCCTTCGGTGCTGGCCATCACGGCAATCCACTCGGCAAAAATGGTCCCCGTGGTGTAGAACTTCCGGCCGTTGAGCAGCCAGTCCCCGCCGTGCGGCGTCAGTGTGGTCCCGGTCGTCCCCAGGGCGTTTCCGGACTTTTCCGTGGCCGCGTTCCCGAAGATCTGGCCGGCCACCACTTTCGGGTACCAGCGCTCCCGGAACGCGGCCGACTCCAGGCCGACCGTCTCGACGAACGCGAAGTGGGAGCGGTACAGGTGGGCCACGGAGGAATCCGCTTCCGCCAATTCGATGAGCAACCGGAAGAACGGCTCAAAGCCGATCCCGTCGCCGCCGTGTTCAACCGGCACCCGCAGCCGCCCGAAGCCCTCGGCGTTCAGCCAGCGGACCTGCTCAAACGGCAGGACACGGTCCTGCTCCCGGGCCAGGGCGCCCTCTGCGATGCGGGCGAAGACGGGCCGGAAACGCTGCGCCAGCTTCTCGTATGCGGCCTCGGCAGAAACGCCTGCAAAGGTATCCGCCGAGGTGCCGGTGGTTGTCACTGCCTCGCTCATCGTGCGGCCTCCAGGGTCTGGGCCTGCTCGGCCGTTGCCGAGCTGGCCGTGAAGGCGCCGCGGTAGCTGCGGGCCGGGTGCCGGTCGTTGAGGGCGGCGCCGTTCCCCCCGGTACCGAACAGTTTTTCGCGGAGCGTGCCCTCGGCGTACTCCTCCTGGGCGAGGCCGCGGCGGCGCAGCTCCGGCATGACCTGTTCGATGAAGTCGGTGTAGGAGTCAGGAATCAGCTGGTTGATGATGTTGATCCCGTCCACCCCGGCGTCCTGCCACTCCTCGAGGCGGTCCACGATCTGTTCCGGGGTGCCGAGGACCCGGTGCGCCCGGCTGCGGAAATTCGCGACGTCCCGCAGCGTCGGGTTGCCGCCCGGAACGGACTTGCGCAGGCTGTCCAGGTGCCCCTGGGTGCCTTCCGTGTGGAATTCACCCAGCGGGGTGTCGAGGTCCAGGCCGCCGAGGTCCACGCCGGCCCCGCCGCCGATGTGGGCGATCAGCGCGCCGGAATCCAGGTACTCGTCCAGGTCCGCTGCCTTGCGCGCGGCTTCGGCCTCGGTGCTGCCGACGATGAAGTGCAGCCCTTGGAAGAACTTCACGTCCCCGGCGAGCCGGCCGGCGGCCACGGCCTGCTGCCGGACCGAGGCCGTGTACTCGGCCGCGGCGGCCGGGTTCGGGGAGAGCATAAACGTGGCTTCGGCGTGGGCGGCGCAGAACTGCTGCCCGCGGCCGGAGCTCCCGGCCTGGAACAGCACGGGCGTGCGCTGCGGCGACGGCGCGGACAGGTGCGGCCCGTCGATCGAGTACCGGTCGCCGCGGTGGTAGATCTTGTGGACCTTGTCCGGATCGGCGTGGATGCCGTTTTCCTTGTCCTGCACCAGCGCGCCGTCGTCCCAGGACCCTTCCCACAGTTTGTACGCGGCGGACACGTATTCGTCGGCCCAGGCGTAGCGGTCATCGTGCGCGACGAGGCCGTCGCCGAAGTTCCGGTGGGCGTTTTCGGCCGCGCTGGTCACGATGTTCCACGCCGCACGGCCCTGGGAAAGGTGGTCCAGGGTGGAGATCTGCCGGGCGAACTGGAACGGGTGGCTCTGGACCACCGACGACGTCGCGGCCAGGCCGAGGTGGCGTGTGGTCGCGGCGAGGGCGCCGAGGAGGATCAGGGGATCGTTCGCCGGGACCTGCATGCCGCGGCGCAAATGCCCGGCCCAGCCGCCGTCGTCGTTGCCGTAGAGCCCCACCACGTCCGCGAAGAACATCACGTCGAATTTGGCGTCCTCCAGCTGCCGGGCCAGGCCGGTCCACAGCTCCAGTTCGTTGAAGCGGTGCTGCTGCGCCGCCGGGTGCCGCCATTGGCCGCCCATAATGTGGCTGGTGGTGTTCATAACGAAGGCGCTCAGCAGCAGCCTTGGACGTCCCTCGGAGTGTGCGGTATCGACGGTGGCCATAGGGCCCCTTTCCGTGCAAAGTGAATCAGGCAATGTGGGTTCGCGGCGGCTGTCGTCAGCGCACGACGGCGGGTTCCCGGTCTGCGGGTACGGCGGCGGCGGGTGCCTCGGCCGGCAGTTCGGTCGCTCCGAGGGCGCGGTCCTTCGTTTCCGGGGATTTCAGGGTCGCGACGATGGTGATCGCGGAGACCGCCAGGAAGTAAACGACTACCCAGACCGGGTTTCCGCCGCCGGCCGCCAGCAGGGCCGTCGCCACCAGCGGCGCCAGGCCGCCGCCGAGCACGGAACCGATCTGGTAGCCGATGGAGACGCCGCTGAACCGGACGCGGGTGCTGAACAGCTCGGAGAAGAACGCCGCCTGCGGGCCGTACATGGCGTCGTGGCCGATGTTGAGGCCGACGACGACGCCGAGGATGATCAGCAGGATGTTGCCGGTGTCCAGGAGCCAGAAGAACGGGATGATCGCCGCAGCACTGGCCACGGCGCCGAAGAGATAGACCGAGCGGCGGCCGAACCGGTCGGACAGGGCGCCCCATAGCGGCACGGTGACAAGGCCCAGCGCGGAGGCGACCAGGACGGCGGTCAGGCCGGTGTTCCGGTCCGTGCCGGGCACCTGGGTCAGGTACGTCAGGATGAACACGGTGTACACGTAGTAGAACGCGTTCTGGGCGATGCGGAGGCCGGTGGTCAGCAGGATCTGGCGGGGGTGGGTTTTGAAGCTCTCCACCACGGGGCGGGCCGCGACGGTCTGGACCGTCTGGACGTGCTTGAACTCCGGGCTGTCCTCGACCGAGA
>NZ_JBFTNO010000233.1:0-4682 GCF_056397525.1 Arthrobacter sp. 05L45_2
GCCGTGAGCTGGGCCGAATAGTTCTGGGGTGCGATGCCGGTGGCGGCCGAGACCCGGTGGCGGAGTTCGCCGTCGTCGATCGCGTCCACCCAGTTCCGCACCGACGTGGCGTGCGGGACGGGGCTCAGAGGGTGCCGGTCCCCGGGCTGCTGCCCTGACTCCGTGGCGGTACGGGAGATAACAGCCCGCAGCAGGTCCATCGTGGCGACCTGGCTGACCAGTTCCGGTCCGGTGGGCCGCTGGCCCAGCTGTTTCAGCTCCGCATAGTTCTCGAAGGTGGCCAGCACCTCCGCCGGATTCATCCCCAGGGCGCGGCTGATGCTYACAACGGTGGTTTCGGCCACTTTCCCGCGCACCAGTTGTTGCGCCAGGGTGGTGCGCTTGACCCCGGAGATCCTGGAGATCTCGGCCGTGCTGGTTGTCGGGGCAGCACGATGGAGCCAGAGTTGAAACGCCTTGGCGGGGACTGGCATCTAGGCCTTCCTGCGGGGTCGCTGAGATGTGGGCGTTGAAGGACGTAGTGCCGGACGGGCCGCCGCCGGGGGAGGGCGGTGCTCCCACCTTCCCAACATCATAATTCTTCTGCCCCGATGTTTTCCTGATGCCGCACCCGGGCGCGGTCCGCCGCGTTCCGGGCAACGCGACGCGCCCTCACCTTGCCCAGCCAGATCAGGGCGAGCCCGAGGACCAGCCCCAGGACCGCCGCGGAACTGAGGTAGTACTGGATGAAGGCCAGCGGCCGGGGCAGCAGATCACCGGGAACCAGCAGGATCGTGGCTGCGGCTCCGGCCGTCAGCACGGCCGCGCCGCCGCGGACCAGCCGGGGGAGCCGGGATCGCAGGATCACCACCGTGGCCGGCACAATGCACCCGGCCACAAAAGCAGGGTAGAGCCGCCCGGCCGCGGTGTAGAGCCCGATCAGCTCCTGGTTGCGCGGGCTTTGGTCGGCAAGGGTGGCCAGCCCCGGCGATGTCCCGGACGTGTTGGCAAGGAAGAACGGAACCACGGTGGCGAGGGCAACGGCCGCCAACACCGTTAGGCCCACCGGGCCGAGGAGCAGCCGGACACTGCCCTGATGGCCGAAGCCCCGCGCGATCTTGTAACCGGCCAGCAGGACCGTCCCGTAGATCACGAAGCGCAGCAGCAGATTGGCGTAGTTGGTCGAACCGAGCCACTCATCAATGACCGTGTAGGTGGCGCCGATGCTCAGCAGCATGGCGAAGCCGCAAAGCACGAAGATGCCGAACAGTGAGCGGTTCTCACTGCGGAGGGCCGCCGGGGCCCGGAGCAGTGCCGCGAGGACGCACGCCAGCAAGGTGGTCCACTGGATAGCAGCAATCATTCGTGGGCTTCCTTGGCTGGTCATGGGCCAAGCCCGCCGGTTTTTTGACCAGCGGGGAGTCTGTGGCCCGGCTCGATTTTACCGGCGCCGCCGATTCAACTATGCTAGATGCTCGAACCCGCTGGTCCGTACACCCCCCAAGTC
This sequence comes from Arthrobacter sp. 05L45_2, assembly GCF_056397525.1. Taxonomy (NCBI): domain Bacteria; kingdom Bacillati; phylum Actinomycetota; class Actinomycetes; order Micrococcales; family Micrococcaceae; genus Arthrobacter; species Arthrobacter sp. 05L45_2. The sequence continues at coordinate 1,487 of NZ_JBFTNO010000233.1, forward strand.
CGGACCAGCGGGTTCTTCTATGCCCGGCGGCACGGGTRCGGGTTTTACCCCCGGATTTCGCTCTGGGCAGGTGCCCTCTGGCCGCCCGCGGCGGCCCCCGGTGAGAGAATGGATCAATGACTGCAACCCTTGTTGCCAAGGACCTTTCCGGTGGTCACGACCACCGCACCCTCTTCTCGAAACTCTCCCTTACAGTTGCGCCCGGCGACGTCGTCGGCGTCGTGGGTGCCAACGGTGCCGGCAAGTCCACGCTGCTGCGCCTGCTGGCCGGCGTCGATCAGCCCCAGGACGGTGCGGTGAGCCTCGCCCCGGCGGACGCCTTTGTTGGCTGGCTCCCGCAGGAACACGAACGGATCGACGGTGAAACCGTTGGCGGCTACATCGCACGGCGGACCGGGTGCGGCCAGGCCACCGCGGAGATGGAATCCACGGCCGAGGCCCTGGGCACCGGTGCGCCCGGTTCCGAGGACGCCTACTCGGTGGCGTTCGACCGCTGGATGGCGTCCGGTGCCGCGGACCTTGAAGAGCGGATTCCCCCGGTGCTGGCGGACCTGGGCCTCGAGGTGGGGCCCGACGCCGCTATGACCGGGCTCTCCGGCGGCCAGGCTGCCAGGGTAGCGCTCGCGGCCCTGCTGCTGAGCCGCTTCGACATCGTGCTGCTCGACGAACCCACCAACGACCTTGACCTCAACGGGCTGGCCAAGCTGGAAGCCTTCGTCCAGGGACTGCGCGGGGGTGTGGTGCTGGTCTCGCACGACCGGGAGTTCCTGGCCCGCTGCGTGACCTCCATCGTGGAACTGGATCTCGCCCAGAACGCCGTCGCCGTGTACGACGGCGGCTACGAGGCGTACCTGGAGGAGCGCGCCGTCGCCCGCCGGCACGCCCGGGAACGCTACGACGAGTTCGCCGCCACCAAGGCCGACCTCGTCTCCCGGGCCCGGACCCAGCGCGAATGGAGCTCCCAGGGCGTCCGCAACGCCATGAAGAAGAGCCCGGACAACGACAAGATCCGCCGCGCCGCCAATACCGAGTCCTCGGAGAAGCAGGGCCAGAAGGTCCGGCAGATGGAATCCCGTATTGCCCGGCTCGAGGAAGTCGAGGAACCGCGCAAGGAATGGCAGCTGCAGTTCAGCATCGGTACCGCACCGCGCTCCAGCGCCGTGGTGGCCACCCTGCGCGAGGCCGTGGTGCACCAGGGCGACTTCACCCTCGGACCGGTGAACCTGCAGCTCAACGCCGGTGAACGGATCGGGATCACCGGACCAAACGGTGCGGGCAAGTCCACCCTGCTGCGGCTGCTCCTCGGTGTGCAGCAGCCCGATGCCGGGAACGCTGCGATGGGAGCTTCCGTGGCGGTCGGGGAAATCGACCAGGCCCGCGGCCTGCTGGCGGGACACCTGAAACTCGCAGACGCCGTCGAAGCCGTACTGACCGAGCAGTCCCCGGCGGAGGTACGCACCCTGCTGGCCAAATTCGGGCTCAAGGCGGACCACACCTCCCGGACCGTCGACTCACTCTCACCCGGTGAGCGCACGCGGGCCGCGCTGGCGCTGCTCCAGGCCCGCGGGGTGAACCTGCTGGTCCTCGACGAACCGACCAACCACCTGGACCTGCCGGCGATCGAACAGCTTGAGGAGGCCCTGGATAGCTACGACGGGGCCCTGCTCCTCGTCACCCACGACCGCAGGCTGCTGGAAAACGTGCGCCTGGACGTCCGCTGGAACGTGGTGGACGGCGTCGTTACCGAACTGCAGGGCGCGAGCGCCCCGAAAGGCACCAACACATGAGTATGGACCGGGTTGCCTGGAGCTCCCTCTACAACATCACCCGCGCCTCCGACGGCTCCAAGCGGTTTTCCAAGGCGCTCGTCAAACGCGTCTTCGGCTTCGCGAAGCCGCACCGCAGGCGGCTGATCGCCTTTGTGCTGCTCTCGATCGTGATGGCTGTCCTCGCGGTGGCGACGCCGGTGCTCGCCGGCCAGGTGGTGGATGCGATCATTGCCCGCACGGACGCCGGAACGGTGATCTGGCTCGCCGTCCTGATTGCGATCGTGGCTGTGGCCGAGGCGGGCCTCGGACTCGTGACCCGCTGGCTTTCCTCCACGATCGGCGAGGGCGTCATCCTGGACCTGCGCACCAGGGTCTTCGACCACGTGCAGAAGATGCCCATCGCTTTCTTCACCCGCACCCGTACCGGTGCCCTGGTCAGCCGGCTGAACAACGACGTGATCGGGGCGCAGTCCGCGTTCGCCGGGACCCTTTCCGGCGTGGTCAGCAACGTGGTGGCCTTGGCCTTGACCCTGGTGGTCATGCTTAACAAGTCCTGGCTGGTGACCGTCCTGGCCATGATTCTGCTGCCGATCTTCCTTATTCCGGCCCGCCGGATGGGCTCCCGGCTGGCCGAGCTGCGCCGCGAGGCCGCCGAGCACAACGCCACCATGGGCACCCAGATGACCGAGCGGTTCTCCGCCCCGGGCGCCACCCTGGTGAAGCTGTTCGGCCGCCCGGACGAGGAGTCCCGTGAGTTCGCACTGCGTGCCGGACGCGTGCGGGACATCGGTGTCCGCACCGCCATGCTGCAGTTCACCTTCGTCACAGCCCTGACCCTGGTCTCGGCCCTGGCCCTGGCCCTGGTGTACGGCTTGGGTGGCTGGCTTGCCTTGGGCGGGCAGCTGGCCGCTGGCGACGTCGTCGTGCTGGCACTGCTGCTGACCCGCCTCTACGCCCCACTTACGGCGCTCTCCAGCGCCCGCGTGGAGATTATGAGCGCGCTGGTCAGCTTCGAGCGGGTCTTCGAGATCCTGGACCTTAAGCCCCTGATCCAGCAGAAGCCGGACGCCGTGGAATCCCCACGCGGACCCCTGTCCGTGGAGTTCGACAACGTCCGGTTCGCCTACCCCTCGGCCGACAAGGTCTCGCTGGCCTCCCTCGAGGACGTCTCCACGCTGGACACCCGTGGCGGCGAAGAGGTGCTGCACGGCATCAGCTTCCGGGTGGAACCCGGCCAGACCGTGGCACTTGTGGGGTCATCCGGGGCCGGGAAGTCGACCATCGCCCAGCTGCTCTCGCGGCTGTACGACGTCGATTCCGGTGCCGTGCGCTTCGGCGGAATGGGCGACGGGGCCGGGGTGGACGTCCGCGACCTGACCTTCGATTCGATGCGCGAGACCTTGGGCATGGTGACCCAGGACGGCCAC
>NZ_JBFTNO010000234.1:0-4531 GCF_056397525.1 Arthrobacter sp. 05L45_2
CTGGTAACACCAGTAACATCCGGTCAGAGCTGCAGGGTTCGCCGCTGAGAAAGAGGATTTTTTCCCATGACGACGTCACGTTCGCCGAAGCCCAACCCGAGGCCCGGCCTCCCGCTGATCGCGGCGACGACGGCGGCGCTTCCCGCCGTCGTGCTGTCCTCCCTCGCGATCGCCCAGCCGGCCGCGGCCGAATCCCGGCCCCGCGCGATCCCGGCGACTCTCGCAGCGGCCATGAAGGCCCAAGGTGTGGCTGCAGCATCCCAGCCCTCCGCCGTGATCCCTGCGGGTTCCGTGCCGGCCACCATTCCCACGGCGTTCCGCCCGGCGAAGGTTGCCGCCCCGGCGCAGTACACCATCGCCCGCGGAGACACGATCAGCGGTATTGCCCACAAGTTCGGCCTGGACACCCACGCTGTCCTGAAGCTGAACAAGCTGCAGCCCAAGACCGTGATCTACCCGGGCCAGCGGATCAAGCTCTCCGGCTCAGCAAGCGCCACGGCGGCCCCGGCGAAAGCCGCCCCCGCCAAGGCAGCACCGGCCCAGGCCGGCGGCGCGACCTACACAGTCAAGTCCGGTGACACCCTGGGCGCAATCGCGGCCCGCCACGGCGTCAAGCTCTCCGACGTGCTCAGCCGGAACGGGCTGAACATGCGGTCCGTGATCTACCCCGGCCAGAAGATCAAGATCGGCGCCGGTGTGGCCGCACCCGCCGCCCCCCGCCCGGCGGCGCCCAAGCCCGCGGCGGCTCCGGCGGCTTCCGGCTCTTACACCATCAAAGCCGGCGACACCCTCTCCGGCATCGCAGCCCGGCACGGCGTGAAGCTCTCCGCCGTGCTGTCCGCGAACCGGTTGACCATGAGCAGCATCATCTACCCCGGCCACAAACTCGTCATCCCGGGCGCCGGCACAGTCACCGCCGTAAAGCCCTCCTCGAGCCAGCCGCCGGCCACGGTGACTCCGCTTGTTCCGAGCTCGTTCCTGGGCTTCAGCTACCCGGACGCGGTGGTCAGCTCAGCGAACAAGAACAAGGCCCTGCTCAACGCCTCACCGGTGCCCACCCGCGCGCAGATGCAGCAGATCGTCTCCGACACGGCCCGCCGGATGGGTGTGACCCCGTCGCTCGCGCTGGCGTTCGCCTACCAGGAGTCGGGCTTCAACCAGCGCTCGGTCTCCCCGGCGAATGCGATCGGCACCATGCAGGTTATCCCGTCCTCCGGCCAGTGGGCGTCCGAGCTGGTGGGCCGCAAGCTGAACCTGCTGGACCCGTACGACAACGCCACCGCCGGCATCGCCATCATCCGCCAGCTGGTGGCTACCAGCAAGAACCTGGACTACGCCATCGCCGGCTACTACCAGGGTCAGTACTCGGTCAACACCAAGGGCATGTACGAAGACACGAAGGCCTACGTGGCTTCGATTAGGAAGCTGCAGAAGAACTTCAGCTAGAACCGCCAGCATCGCGCGGGGCTGAGACCCCCGGCGCGTAACGATACGGGTCCGGGTTGCATGTCAATCCGGACCCGTTTCCGTGCAGAGCTTAGGATCAAAGGGTGCAGGAATACACATCGGACGCTCTCGTCGGGACCCTGGTGGACAACCGGTACCTGATTCTCTCCAAGCTGGCCCGTGGCGGAATGTCGACGGTTTACCTCGCGACCGACCAGCGGCTGGAGCGGGACGTGGCCCTCAAGGTCCTGCACCCGCACATGGCCGGGGACCCCCAGTTCCTGGACCGGCTGGGCCGCGAAGCCAAGGCCGCCGCCCGGCTCTCCCACCCGCACGTGGTGGGTGTGCTGGACCAGGGCGACGACGGCCCGCTGGCCTACCTGGTGATGGAATACATCAAGGGCCACACCCTGCGCGACGTCCTCAAGGACAAGGGCGCACTGACTCCTCGCCTGGCCCTGGCGCTGATTGACCCGGTAGTGGAAGGGCTCGGGGCTGCCCACGCGGCCGGCCTGATCCACCGCGACGTCAAGCCCGAAAACGTGCTTATYGCCGACGACGGCCGGATCAAGATCGGCGACTTCGGSCTGGCSCGGGCGATCTCGACGTCCACCAGCACAGGCGCCCTGATCGGGACCGTCGCCTACCTCTCCCCCGAGCTCGTTATGGGGCGGCAGGCCGACGCCCGCAGCGACATCTACTCCCTCGGAATCATGCTGTACGAGATGATCACCGGCAAACAGCCGTTCGACGGCGAGGTCCCCATCCAGGTGGCCTACCAGCACGTGAACTCCACGGTCGGTCCGCCGTCGGCCCTGGTGCCCGGGCTGGCCGACGAACTCGGCGAGCTGGTCCAGTGGTGTACGGCGAACGACCCCGACAAGCGTCCCGTGGACGGCAACGCCCTCCTCTTCGAGCTCCGGCATATCCGCACCAACCTCACGGACGCCGAACTGGACCTGCGTCCGCCCGCAGCAGCGCCGCTGCCAGCGGCAGCCGGAGAGTCGCACACCGAGTTCCTGGGCGGCATCCAGCACCCGACCGAGGTCATCGGCCGCGGCAGCAACCCCACCACCGTCCTCTCGGGCCGGCAGCGGCCGGGAGCCTACGGCCCGCTGGCCACGCCGGAGGAGCACGAGTTTGGTGCCTCAGCGGCGGAGGCTGCCGGGGACCTGGCTGTGCCGGCGAGCAAGCGGGCCCAGCGCAAACAGGACCGCGACGAGGAGAAGGCCCGGCAGCGCGCTGCGGCCACTCCCAGCCGCAGCCTGCGGGCGGGCAACCCCCGCCGCCGGGGCCTTGCCTGGGTCCTGGTGCTGGTCCTCGTGGCCATCCTTGCCGCCGGCGCCGGCTGGTTCTTCGGGATGGGCCCCGGATCCCCGGGAACGATCCCCCAGTTGGCCAATAAAACCGTGGCCGAGGCTCAGCAGTTGCTCCGCACCGCGGGATTCGATTCGACCACCCGGGATGTCTTTGACGACACCGTGTCCGCGGGGCTGGTGGTGGGCTCCGAACCGCAGGCCGGAGAGGTGGTCAGGAAGTTTCAGACCATTTCCCTGAACGTTTCCAAAGGCCCCGAACTCTTCCCCCTGCCGCAGCTGACCGGCAAACCGCTCGACGCGGCGAAAACGGCCCTGAATGGTGCCGGGATGTCGCTTGGCCCAGTGACCGAGAGCTTCGACGAAACCGCAGCGGCCGGAACGGTGCTGGCCCAAAAGCCCGCCAAAGGCACGCCCGCCAAGCACGGGACGCCGGTGGCGCTAACGGTGTCCAAGGGGCCGCGGCCCATTCCGGTGCCCGATGTGCGGGGCAAGGACCAGGACGCCGCGGTGGCGGCTGTGGAAGCCGCGGGACTCAAGGCCGTCGTCGCGCCGGAGCCGGTCTTCAGCCGGGACGTGCCCAAGGGCGCCGTGGCCGGCCAGGATCCGGCGAACGGAAACCTCACCAAGGGCGGCTCGGTGACGCTGACAGTTTCCAAGGGCCCCAAGTTCGTGGAGGTTCCGAGCTTCATCGGGAAGCAGGCCACCGAAGCCCGGGACGCGTTGGAGCGGCTCGGCTTCAAGGTTGAGATCAACAACATCCTCGGCGGGTTCTTCGGCACGGTCCGCGCCCAGGACCCCGTGGACACCCGCGTGCCCGAGGGGTCGACGATCACCCTGACGGTGGTCTGAGCCGGCAGGCCGGCTACCCCGCCGGACGCCTTCACCGGCAGAAAAAGCTCCGCCCCGGCTGAAACCAGCCCGGGGCGGAGTTGTCTCTGAGCGTGGTGCCAGCCGGGCTCAGCGCTTGGACGGGATCAGCGCTTAGACAGGGCGCCGGCCACCAGGAACGCCATCTCCAGGGACTGCATGTGGTTCAGGCGCGGGTCGCAGACCGACTCGTAGCGGTCCAGGAACGCGTCCTGGTCGATCGGGTCGGCACCGCCGAGGCACTCGGCCACGTCGTCGCCGGTCATTTCCACGTGCAGGCCACCGGGCACGGTGCCCAGGCCGTGGTGGACTTCGAAGAACCCTCGGACCTCATCGATGACGTCGTCGAAGTTCCGGGTCTTGTAACCGTTGGGCGAGGTCACCGTGTTGCCGTGCATCGGGTCCGTGACCCAGAGGACCTGGGCGCCCGAATCGGTGACGCGCTCGACGATGGCGGGCAGCTTCTCGCGGATATTGCCGGCGCCCATCCGCGTAATGAACGTCAATCGGCCCGGTTCCCGGTTCGGGTCGAGCTTTTCGATAAGGCGGAGCGCATCATCACCGGTGGTCGACGGGCCCAGTTTTACGCCGATCGGGTTGCGGACGCGGGAGAGGAAGTCGACGTGGGCGTGGTCCAGTTCGCGGGTCCGCTCCCCGATCCAGAGGAAGTGCGCCGACGTGTCGTACGGCAGGCCGGTCCGCGAGTCGATCCGGGTCAGGGCACGCTCATAGTCCAGCAGCAGGGCCTCGTGGCTGGCGTAGAACTCCACCCGCTTGAGCGCCTCAAAATCCGCGCCGCAGGAGGACATGAATTTGATGGCCCGATCAATGTCGCGGGCCAGCGACTCGTAACGGGCGTGCGCCGGGTTCTCGGTGAATCCCTTGTTCCACTGGTGCAC
>NZ_JBFTNO010000235.1:0-4523 GCF_056397525.1 Arthrobacter sp. 05L45_2
GACGAACAGCAGGTCCTCTACCATGGCCTGGTAGGGGGTGCGGTTTTCATTGATCAGCGCGTACCGGCCGCGCCGGCGGACCACGTCGGGGCGCGAGCGGAACCTGGCGACGGCGGCCGGTGACGTGACCTCGGCGTGGGCGTGGTTGTCCTCGCTCGCCTGGCTGCCGTAGTAAATCTCGTCCTGGATCAATGCGTCTGTAATGTCGTGTCTCCGAGCTGTTTTGAGTGCCGTTAAAAGTGGATGAATCCCTACTTGCATGATATCGCGGGCCGCAAAACGGCCCGGGGGGAGGACCTCAGCCGGCCGCGGCATCCCGCCAGTGACGCAGGAAGGCCGCACCGGCGTCGTCGTGGATGACCCCGGCCCCAAGCCCGAGGTCGGCGGCTGTCAGGACCTCGTACGGCTTCACCGGGACGCCGTCGGCGGGCCGGACGTCCACATGCTTCACAGGGTGGTCGTTGTGGTGCAGCCAGTCCGCCATCGCGTAGTCGGTGCGGGAATCGCCCACCGTCCGCCAGGCGGCCGGGGTGATGCCCGCGGCGGCGAGCAGTTCCACCGCCCGGCTGGCGCCGAGGTCCTTGCCCAGCCGGACCGATTCGATGTCGGTGGAGATGATGGTGGGATCGACGCGGTAGTCGATCCGGTCATCGCTGTTTGGCGCATGGTGGTCCAGCCGGACCACCCCCAAACCGTGCCGGCCCATCAGCTCCATGGCCTCGGCGTCGAACAGTTCCTGTTCCGCGCGGTAGTCGTCATTGGCGACGGCGATGTGCTGCTCCACGGAAACCATGGCGCGTTTGGTCTCGTCAAAGAACATGTGGGTGGAGTAGTCCTCGGCCACCAGTCGCCGCACGTCGTTCCCGAACGCCTCCGGAATGGCGAGGTCCCGGTCCACGTGGACCGGGCCGGGGCCGGCAGCCGTGTAGCTGAACCAGACGGCGCCCTTTTCGCAGATGGCGTGGATAACGACGCCGGCCGGCATCCCGGCGGCGATCATCGGCTCCATGACCTGCTCGCGGATGAAGGCGTCCGACCGGCCGGTATTGAAGATGACCGGAATGCCGGCGGCCGCGAGGGCCACGAGGTCCGCGATGATGCCCGGCTGGACGGTGCGGGTCACCGGGCTCGCCACCGGTCCGTCCACGTCAAGCAGCAGGGCCAGCGGCGGGGCCGACGGCGGCAGGGCGGAAGTCGAGGGTGCTGTCATGCCCTCATTGTCTCAGCCGGGGCAGGACTTCACCCCAGGGCGGCCGCTTCGTGACGCCCGTGACAGATGATCACTGTTTGGCCACAACCTCGGGCGCCGTGGCCGCAGTGATTCCCCTGGCCCAGGATCTTCCCTAGGCTTGCATGGTGATCTTCAAAGCTGTGGGCGAGGGACGCCCGTACCCCGACCATGGTTTCAACACGCCCAAGGACTGGGCCGCCCTGCCGCCGCGCCCGGTCCGGCTGGACGAACTGGTGACCACCAAACGTACCCTTGACCTCGAGGCCTTGCTGGCCGAGGACTCCACCTTCTTCGGTGACCTGTTCCCGCACGTTGTGGAGTTCCGCGGCGTGCTGTACCYGGAGGACGGTCTGCACCGGGCTGTCCGCACGGCCCTGCACCAGCGCACCGCGATCCACGCCCGCGTTCTGGTCATCAGTGGCTAGGAAGCCGCAGGACCCCTCGGTCCTGCACGGGCACCACGTCATCACCGGTTCCGACCTCCGCGCCACGTTTGCGGAGCGCGACGAGCTGGAGAACCCGGTGCGGATGCGGCGGCGAATCCTGCACGGCGTGGTGCTGGTGCTCCTGCTCGGCCTGGTGGCTGGCGCCATTGTGGTGGCGTTGGCCATCATGAGCGGCCAGATCAAGATCCCTACGGCGGAGCGCAGCCAGGCTGCCGCGTCCCTGTGCCCCGATGCGACGTACAACTACACGCCGCCCGGGAAGATCAAACTGAACGTCTACAACTCCACGAGCCGGCCGGGACTGGCCCGCACGGTGGCGGACCAGTTCGCGGCCCGCAAGTTTGTGGTGGGTGCGGTGGGCAACACCGAGTCCGGCTACCGCGGCGTGGCGCTGGTGGTTTCCGGGGCGGCCGGCCAGTCCGCGGCGTTCAGCGTCCAGCGCAACCTCCCCGGCTCCGACTACGTCCAGGACGGCCGGAGCGACCCGAGCGTGGACGTGATCCTGACCGGGGACTTCAAGGACCTGGCCAAGCCCTCGCTCGTGGACCAGACGCCGGGCAAGCTCAGCTGCCCGCGCGAAACCCGCCGCGTGGTCGAGGACCCGTCCCTGCCCGTGGTGCCCTCGATTGTCCCGGCCAGCCCCAAACCCTGACCAGCCCAAGCCCTGATCGGCTGCCGGCCCGGGCTGGAATGCCGCTGAGCCACCGGCCCCGGCGTGCCGCTTAACCGCTGACGCGGAGCGGGCGGCCGTCGCCGTCGAACCTGGCACCGGCTCCCAACTGGACGAACCGCACGGTCCGGGCCAGCCGGGCCTCGGCGTCGGGTTCCGCTCCGGCACCGTCACCCCGGGCGGCGCTGGAGGACAGGGTCCCGTGGATGAGCTGCGCCAGTTGGGTGATGTCCGTCTGCGGCAGGTACCCCTGGGCCATACCCTCCCGCAGGATGTCCTGCAGCAGGAGGCTGAGCTCGCCCACGTGGTCCGCGAGCTTGGCGAAGGAGGCCGGCGACAGGACGGCGCCCATGGCCGGTCCCGGCGGCAGGTGGCGCCGGCTCAGGTCCTCCACCTGGGCCCGCACGTAGAGGGCCAGCCGTTCCACCGGATTCTCCAGCGATGCCAGCGAATCGCGCAGCTCGACCAGGAAACGCTCGGTCTCGTCGAGGGCGTAGGCAATCAGGAGCTCTTCGATGTCCGCGTAGTAGTTGTAGACAGCCGTGCGGCCGATCCGGGCGTGCCGGGCGACGTCGGTCATGGTCAGCCCCGGCAGCCCGTGGGTGAAGAGCAGTTCGCCGAACGCAGTCAGGATGCGGCGCTGGGTCTCGGCTCGTTGGGCGGCGTTGCTCGCGGCCGAAATCCTGGGCATACGGACACTTTAGCGCGATGTGTCAGTAAAAGGCGTGTGTCGACCGACACCACCCGGTGCATCGATGCAATTTTGCATCGATGCAAGGAATGTGCAATTATTCTTCCCATACCGGGACCCCTGACCTGCCCCAGCGCTCCCGCTCTTGCCTTCCACCGCTCAAAAAGGAATGACGACATGACCACTCCAGCAACCCCCGCGCCGGGGCGGCCCGGGGAAAAGCAGCACATTGTCTTGCTTTTCGTCGGCCTGATGCTCTCGATGCTCCTGGCGTCGCTGAACCAGACCGTGCTCAGCACGGCGCTGCCCACCATCGTCGGCGAGCTCCACGGCGTCAACGACATGCTCTGGGTCATCACCGCCTTCATCCTCGCCTCCACGGTGACCATGCCGATCTACGGCAAGCTGGGCGACCTTATGGGCCGCAAGTCCCTGCTGATGGCCGCAATCCTGCTGTTTATGGCCGGGTCCGTCGTCGGCGGCCTGGCCAATGACATGGGCATGCTCATTGTTGCCCGCGTCATTCAGGGGCTGGGCGGCGGCGGACTGATGATCCTGTCCCAGGCGGTGATCGCGGACGTCATTCCGGCCCGCGAACGCGGCAAGTACATGGGCATGATGGGCGGCGTCTTTGCCATCGCCTCGGTCGCCGGCCCGCTGCTGGGCGGCTGGTTCACCGAAGGCCCGGGCTGGCGCTGGGTGTTCTGGATCAACATTCCGCTGGGCCTCCTTGCCCTGGCCGGAGCCGTCTTCTTCCTCAAGCTGCCCAAGCACAGCGGCCGGCCGCGGTTGGACCTCGGGGGCATGGTCCTGCTCGCCATTGCCACCACCTGCCTGGTGCTGTTCGCGACCTGGGGCGGCAGCAAGTACGACTGGACCGACCCCATCATCCTGGGCCTGATCGCCGGCGCCGTTGTCAGCGCCGCCGCGTTCGTGCTGGTCGAGAGCCGGACCGCCGAGCCGATCATCCCGCTGCATCTGTTCAAGGACCTCAACTTCAACCTCGCCACAGTGTCCGGCCTGCTGATCGGTGTGGCCATGTTCGGTGCGATCGGCTACCTACCGACCTACCTGCAGATGGCTTTCGGCGTCAACGCCACGGAGTCCGGGCTGCTGATGATTCCGATGATGGGCGCCCTGCTGGTGGCCTCCGTGGTTTCCGGCCAGCTGGTCAGCCGCACCGGCCGTTACAAGTGGATGCCGATCACCGGCGGCGTGCTGGTTGCCGGCGCCCTGGTGCTGCTCTCCACCCTGACGCCGGAGGCGCCGCTCTGGGAAATCTGCGCCTACCTCGCCGTGATGGGCCTGGGGCTGGGCCTGAGCATGCAGATCATGGTGCTGATCGTGCAGAACTCTTTCCCGCTGCGCGAAGTGGGCACCGCTACCGCGTCGAACAACTTCTTCCGCCAGATCGGCGCCACCCTGGGCTCCGCCGTCGTCGGCAGCCTGTTTGCCAGCCGGCTGGCCGGGCTGCTGGTCGAACGG
>NZ_JBFTNO010000236.1:0-4352 GCF_056397525.1 Arthrobacter sp. 05L45_2
CCCGGACGATGTCGCAGCCGGAGGCTGTCAGTTCGGCGATCTGCTGCAGGGTGGCGTTGATGTCCGTGGTCGGAGTCGTGGTCATCGACTGCACGCTGATCGGTGAATCGGAGCCGACGCCCACCGAGCCCACCTTGATCTGGCGGGTCTTCCGGCGCGGGGCAAGAACGGGGGGCGGTGCCGACGGCATTCCCAGGCTGACCGAGGTCACGTGGACTCCTCTGTGAATCGAATTCTAGGTCGAAATATCGATGGCGGGTGGGCGGGAAGAGGCTAGGCGGCGTGGCCGGCCAGGAGGCCGGTCACAGGAGCCCAAGCCATCGTGCGGGTGCCGGAGACGGCACCGGTGCCGGCGTAAGGGTCCTGCTTGAGGAGTTCGTTGAGTGCTTGCTCATCGTCGGCCTTGAAAAGCAGCAGGGCGCCGGCGCCATCCGTGTAAGGTCCGCTGGCGAGAAGGGTTCCCTCCTGCGCGAGTGCTGCGGTCCATTCGCGGTGCGCGGGCCGGGTGGCGTCGCGGATTTCTGCGGACTCGGCATCAAAAACGTACTCAACAGCAAAAACAGTCATGTGAATACCYTATCGCCCTGCCCGCCGGGTTCCCATCCGCTCCCCCCGGCCTCACCCCAGGAAGAGCACCTTGACCAGCGCCGCGACACCGGCAGCCCACAGCAGGGAGGTCAGGGTGCCGATGATGAACCGCTCCGCGGCCACGGGGGTTTCCTTCAGCTCCGCGAAACGGCCGAGGCCCTTGATTGCCACCACGTAGGCGATCGCGACAGGCTGGCCGGTGAGGATGGCAAGGCAGACCGCCAGCCGCTCGAGGACACCGATAATGGCCCCGCCGCGCAGGATGCGCGTCCCTGCGCCGTTGGCAGGAGTCTCACCCGATGCCACGTCCGGCGCATCGCCCGGAGGGGTGGGTTCGGCCGTGCCCGGCGCGGAGCCTGCCGGCGCGGAGGGCGTCCGGGAGGGCGTAACTGCCGCCGGCGCCGGCCGGGTGATCTCGCCATCGACCGCCCCGTCCGTGGCGGATCGTTCAGCGGCCGTCGTGCCGTCCGCATCGCTGCGGCTGTCCGAGCGGTCATCGATGGTCCGGGCGAGCCGGAACACCAGCGCCGTGACGGGCCAGCCGGCAAACCCGGCGGCCAGCAGGGCCACCGCAATCCATAGGGCGCTCACCGGTCTCCTTCGCTCAGGGTTGGCCGGGCGGGGTTGTCCGTCCCGGCGGTCAGGCCGTCGGCCAGCGCCAGGAGCATCTCCGCGGCGGGCCGTGCGGCCCATTCTTCMTGCCAGCCGGAGCGAAGCAGGGCACGGCTCACCGACTGTTCGGTGATTCCGAGTTGGCCGGCGGCGGCTTTTTGGGTGCCGTGGACACTCCCGTGGGTCCCTCCACGGCCGCCCTGGATGCCGCGCAGGACGTCCACCACCTTCCACTGTGCCGCCGTCCGGTCCAGGACCACCCGCCCGATCAGCCGCAGCACCGCCTCGGCGTTCGCGCATTCCCTGGCGCCGGGCCCAGTGTCCGTCCCGCGGTCCGTGCCGGCCGGCCCGGGAGCCGCGGCAGTCCCCCGCCGTGGTCCCCCGGCGGCGACGGCCAGTGGCACATGGGACGAGGCCGCTTTGGCCCGTTCCACGGCGAGGCGGGCCGCCACAAAGGCCGGTCCGGCTCCTTCCCGGGGGCTGGGTGGCAGCGGCCGGTCGACGTTGCCGACGCCGATCCCGACGTACCAGCGGCCGCTGCGAAGGGCATGAAGGGCGATGTCCACCACTATGCCGGGGTTCGTCAGTACGCCCTGGAGTTCGTCCCCGACGGAGCGCTCAAAGTGGGCGCCCGGGTGGAGGTCCGCGAGTTCAGCGAGCAGGGCGGGGACGCGGTCGACGTCGGAGCTGCTGCCACGCTGGTCGATGGTCATGACGTACATACGCCAACCATAGACAGCTGATATCCAAAGATCAACCGTTTATAACTGATTATTCATAATCAGCCGACATAAGCTGAGAAAGATAAGTCAGTCTGAACCGGCTGTTGTGATCCGGGGCCCGTGCCGCGGGATCAGCCGAACAGGTTGACCGGCTTGACGATGTCCGCGTAGACCAGCAGCGCCGACATGCCCATCAGCAGCACGGCCACCACGTAGGTCACCGGCAGCAGCTTGGCGATATCGAACGCGCCCGGATCGGGCCGGCCAAACAGCCTGGCAATCCGACGTCGGGCTCCCTCGTATAGCGCCCCGGCCACATGGCCGCCGTCCAGCGGCAGCAGCGGCACCAGGTTGAACACGGCCAGCGCGAAGTTGAGCCCGGCCAGCAGCCCCACCAGGGCGGCGAAGCGGCTCTGCAGCGGGACCTGCTCCATGGCGGCGACCTCGCCGGCGACGCGGCCCACCCCGACCACGCTGATCGGGCCGTTGGGGTCTCGGGGCTCCTCGCTGAAGGCCGCCTGCGCAACCCCGGCCACGCGAGCGGGCAGGTTCAACACAACGCCGGCGATCTGCTGGATGTTCTCGCCCGCCATCGGCAGCACGGTCGACGCCGGCTGCGGGACAAGCGCAGTCTGGGCGCCGATGCCGAGGAAGCCAACGTCCTGGTAGCGCAGCTTGCCGTCGGCGTCCTTGGCCTGCCGGCCGTCGGTGCCAACCACGGGCCGGGCGGAAAGCACCGGGGTGACGGTGGTGGTGACCGGGGCGCCGTCGCGCTCCACGATGAGGCTCACCTGCTTGCCCGCCGACGCGCGGATCCAGCCGGTGAGCTCGTCCCAGCTGGTGACGGCCTTGCCATCGAACGAGGTGATGCGGTCGTTCGGCTTCAGCCCCGCCGCGGCGGCCGGAGTCAGTTTGCAGTCCCCGGAGTTGGGGTCGACCGTCTGGCCGGCCTTCACCTGGCACTTGGAGACGTCGGCGATGGTGGTGGTCGATTCCGAGACGCCGAAACCCATCAGCAGCACGGCGGTGAGCACGACGCCGATCAGCAGGTTCATCGCCGGGCCGCCGAGCATGATGATGATTTTCTTCCAGACCGGGAGGCGGTAGAAGACCCGGCCGGCGTCGTCGGGGCCGATTTCCTCGTGCGCCAGGGAGCGGGCGTCGGTGGCCAGCGACTGGAACATCCCGGTGCTGGAGGGCCGGACGCTGCCGTCGGTCTTATTTGGCGGGTACATGCCGATCATGGACACAAACCCGCCCAGCGGGATGGCCTTGATGCCGTATTCGGTTTCGCCGCGGCGCTTGGACCAGAGGGTGGGTCCGAAACCGATCATGTACTTCGTGACGCGCACTTTGAAGAGCTTGGCCGGCACCAGGTGCCCCACTTCATGCAGGGCGATGGACACGGCGATGCCGATCACGACGAAAACTACGCCGAGGATAAAGAGGACAACGGGGCTCATGCTTGGCTTGCTACTTCCTGGGCATCGGTCGGCTGCTTCTTAGGCACTTCCCACGGCCAAACGCTCAAGCGTCCGCGTGCGTGCCCACTTTTCAGCATCCAGTACGGATTCGACCGTCAGCCCGGAGGATCCTGAATGCTCGCTGAGGACGGCTTCGATGGTATCGACAATATCGGTGAAGCGGATCCGGCCGGCGTGGAAGGCCATCACGGCCTCCTCGTTGGCGGCGTTGAATACCGCCGGGAAGGTACTGCCCTGCCGGGCCGCATCCTTGGCGAGGTCCACGGCCGGGAAGGCGACGGTGTCGAGGGGTTCGAAGGTCCAGCTGGTGGCTTTGCTCCAGTCGCACGGGCTGGCGGCGCCGGCCACCCGGTCCGGCCAGCCGAGGCCCAGGGCGATGGGCAGGCGCATATCAGGGGGTGAGGCCTGGGCGATGGTGGAACCGTCCACGAACTGGACCATCGAGTGCACCACGGACTGCGGGTGCACCACAACGTCGATGCGGTCCAGCGGGATGTCGAAGAGCAGGTGGGCCTCGATGACTTCCAGGCCCTTGTTGACCAGGCTCGCTGAGTTGGTGGTGACCATCAGGCCCATGTCCCAGGTGGGGTGCGCGAGGGCGTCCCGCGGGCTGACGTCCTGCAGTTGCTCCCGGGTCATTCCGCGGAACGGGCCGCCCGAGGCGGTGAGGACCAGCCGGTCCACCTCGGCCGCCGTTCCGGACCGGAGGCACTGGGCGATCGCCGAGTGCTCGGAATCAACGGGGACGATCTGGCCGTCGCGGGCGGCCGCCTTGACCAGGGCACCGCCCACGATCAGGGATTCCTTGTTCGCCAGGGCCAGCGTGGCGCCGGACTTCAGGGCGGCCAGGGTGGGGGCGAGCCCAATGGACCCGGTGATTCCGTTGAGCACCACGTCGGCGGGGATTTCCGCGATCCGGGTGGACGCGTCCGGGCCGGTGATGAGC